>NZ_JBITVD010000019.1:0-133572 GCF_044542805.1 Acidovorax sp. NPDC077693
GGGCAGGAAGGCCTGGAACTTGCGGTCGCGGCCTTGCTAGGCAGAGCCGCCGGCGGAGTCACCCTCGACGATGTAGATCTCGCACAGGGCGGGGTCTTTTTCCTGGCAGTCGGCCAGTTTGCCGGGCAGGCCCATGCCGTCGAGCACGCCCTTGCGGCGGGTCATTTCGCGGGCCTTGCGGGCGGCTTCGCGGGCGCGGGCGGCCTCGACGATCTTGCCGCAGATGATCTTGGCGTCGTTGGGCTTTTCCTGCAGGTAGTCGGTCAGCAGCTTGCCCACGATGTCTTCCACGGGGGCGCGCACTTCGCTCGATACCAGCTTGTCCTTGGTCTGGCTGCTGAACTTGGGCTCGGGCACCTTCACGCTCAGCACGCAGCACAGCCCTTCGCGCATGTCGTCGCCGGTCACTTCGACCTTGGCCTTCTTGGCGAATTCGTTTTCTTCGATGTACTTGTTGATGACGCGGGTCATCGCGGCGCGCAGGCCGGTCAGGTGGGTGCCGCCGTCACGCTGGGGGATGTTGTTGGTAAAGCAGAGCACTTGCTCGCTGTACGCGCTGTTCCACTGCATGGCCACTTCGACGCCGATGTGCGTGCCGGGGATGCCGCCATACGTCTCGGCGGGGCGCTCGCCTGCCGCGTAGAACGAGGTGGGGTGCAGCACCGTCTTGCCCTTGTTGATGAACTCGACAAAGCCGCGCACGCCACCGGCGCCCGAGAAGTCGTCTTCCTTGCCGCTGCGTTCGTCCTTCAAGCGAATGCGCACGCCGTTGTTCAAAAACGAGAGTTCGCGCAAGCGCTTGGCCAGGATCTCGTAGTGGAAGTCGTTGTTCTCTTTGAAGATCTCGGTGTCGGGCAAGAAGTGCACTTCGGTGCCGCGCTTGTCGGTGTCGTCCAGCACCTGCATGGGCGAGACTTCGACGCCGTTCACGGTCTCGACGATGCGGTTCTGCACAAAGCCCTTGCTGAACTCCAGCACATGGACCTTGCCTTCGCGGCGCACGGTCAGGCGCAGCATCTTGCTGAGCGCGTTCACGCAGCTCACGCCCACGCCGTGCAGGCCGCCGGAGACCTTGTAGCTGTTCTGGTTGAACTTGCCGCCCGCGTGCAGCTCGGTCAGCGCGATCTCGGCGGCCGAGCGCTTGGGCTCGTGCTTGTCGTCCATCTTCACGCCGGTGGGTATGCCGCGGCCGTTGTCGGTGACGCTGATGGAGTTGTCGCTGTGGATCGTCACCACGATGTCATCGCAGTGGCCGGCCAGGGCTTCGTCGATGGAGTTGTCGACCACCTCGAACACCAGGTGGTGCAGGCCGGTGCCGTCGGACGTGTCGCCGATGTACATGCCGGGGCGCTTGCGCACGGCCTCCAGGCCTTCCAGGATGGTGATGGCGCCTTCGCCGTAGCTTTCGCTGGCCCCTGCCTGGTTGGTGTCGATCTTGGCGAGGGTGGGCTCAACATGGCCGGAGACGCCGGTGTCTTCGGGCTCGGAAGGGATGTTGTCTGCGGTCATGGTGGGCCTTGGGATCCGTGGAGGCCGGGGTCGGCGTCCAATGTGTTCAATAGGGGTCTAATAGCACTCTACCGCTTGTCCATCCTGCGGTAGCAGCTATCATTACAGTAGCAAAAGCGAAGCAGCCCCGTTCAGGCCATGCACATGCGGACGCACAGGCATGCCGGGCCGGGGCCGGTGGCTAGATGCGCATCGGCATCACCACGTACTTGAAGCTTTCGTTGTCGGGGATGGTCATCAGCGCGGAGCTGTTGCCGTCCGAGAGCTCCACCTTCACCATGTCTTGGCCCATGTTGGCCAGGGCGTCGATCAGGTAGGTCACGTTGAAGCCGATCTCGATGGTGTCGCCACCGTAGTCGATGTCGAGCTCGTCCACGGCCTCTTCCTGCTCGGCGTTGTTGGACGCCACGCGCAGGGTGCCGGGCTCCAGGTTCAGGCGCACGCCCTTGAACTTGTCGCTGGTCATGATGGCGGTGCGCTGCAGGCTGGCCAGCAGCGGCGCGCGGCCCAGGGTGATGCTGTTCTTGTGGTTCTTGGGGATCACGCGGTTGTAGTCGGGGAACTTGCCCTCGACCAGCTTGGTGACGAACTCCATGCCGCCGAAGGTGAACTTCGCCTGGTTGTTGGCGAACTGCATCTCGATGTGGGGCTGGTTCTCGCCGCCGGCGTCCGACAGCAGGCGCTGCAGCTCGATCACGGTCTTGCGCGGCAGGATGACTTCCTGCTTGGGCACTTCGACATCCAGCGTAGCGCTGGCAAAGGCCAGGCGGTGGCCGTCGGTGGCCACCAGGGACAGTTGCTTGCCCTCGGCCACGAAGAGGATGCCGTTGAGGTAGTAGCGGATGTCCTGCACGGCCATCGCGAACGACACCTGGGACAGCAGGTCCTTCAGCACCTTCTGCGGCACGCTGAACGCGGGGCCGAACGCGGCGGATTCCTGCACCAGCGGGAAGTCTTCGGCCGGCAGGCTTTGCAGCGTGAAGCGGCTCTTGCCGCCCTTGAGGATGAGTTTGGACTGCTGCGACTCCAGGCTCACCGTCTGGTCGCTGGGCATGGTGCGCAGGATGTCGATCAGCTTGCGCGCGCCCACGGTGGTGGTGAAGTCGCCGGTGTCGCCGCCCAGCTCGGCCGTGGTGCGGATCTGGATTTCGAGGTCGCTGGTCGTCAGCTGCAGGGCATTGCCCGTCTTGCGGATCAGCACATTGGCCAGGATGGGCAGGGTGTGCCGGCGCTCGACGATGCCAGCCACGGACTGGAGTACCGCGAGAACCTTGTCTTGTGTTGCCTTCAGGACGATCATGTCATCAACCTCTTGTGGATTTTCTAAAACGGTGCGTCGGCAGCGGCACGGGTGGTGCCCCCCTGCTGCCCAATCCGTCATTTTGCCTTGTAAGAACGTGTTTGCTGCCTCGGCATGGCAACGAACAAGTTCTTACAAAAGCGGGCCTGGCTGGACACACGGGAGTTCAGCCTTTCAGCGTCTGCTCCAGCACGTGCAGCTGCTGGTTCAACTCGGTCAACTGCTGGCGCTCGCCGGAGATCTTGCGCACGGCATGCAGCACGGTGGTGTGGTCCCGCCCGCCGAACAATTCTCCGATCTCCGGAAGGCTCTTTTGCGTCAGCTCCTTGGCCAGGTACATCGCGATCTGGCGCGGGCGGGCAATGCTGGCCGGGCGCTTCTTGCTGTACATGTCCGCGACCTTGATCTTGTAGTAGTCGGCCACCGTCTTCTGGATGTTTTCCACACTGATCTGCCGGTTCTGGATGGACAGCAGGTCGCGCAGCGCCTCGCGGGCCAGCTGGATGGAGATTTCCTTCTGGTTGAAGCGCGAGTACGCGAGGATCTTGCGCAGCGCGCCTTCGAGTTCGCGCACGTTGGAGCGCACGTTCTTGGCGACGAAGAAGGCGACTTCCTCGGGCATTTCGGTGCCTTCGACGCGGGCCTTGTTGATCAGGATGGCCACGCGCATTTCGAGTTCGGGCGGCTCGATGGCCACCGTCAGGCCCGAATCGAAGCGCGAGACCAGCCGCTCGTGGATGTTGGCCAGGCCCTTGGGGTAGGTGTCCGACGTCATCACGATGTGCGACTTCTTGGCCAGCAGGGCCTCGAACGCGTTGAAGAATTCTTCCTGCGTGCGGTCCTTGTTGGCGAAGAACTGCACGTCGTCGATGAGCAGCAGGTCGAGCGAGTGGTAGCGCTCCTTGAACTCGTCGAAGGTGCGGCGCTGGTAGGCCTTAACCACATCCGACACGAACTGCTCGGCATGGATGTAGAGAACTTTGGCGTCGGGCTTGTCCTGCAGCAGGCGGTTACCCACAGCGTGCACCAGGTGGGTCTTGCCCAGGCCGACACCGCCGTAGATGAACAGCGGGTTGTACAGATGGCCCGGCATGCCGGCCACGTGCATCGCCGCGGAGCGTGCCATGCGGTTGGCCGTGCCCTCCACCAGGGTCTCGAAGGTGAGGGCCGCGTTCAGGCGGTTGCGGAAGGCACCGGCCGAGGCGTCGTCGCTGCTGGCGGCGGGCGATTCGGCGGGCTGCGGGGTGTTGGTCGGCTCGGCTGCGGCGGGGCGAACGTAAGTGCGGGCCACGGATTCCCGCTGAGCGAGCGCTAACTCTAGCGTGACGGGCTGGCCGTACAGGCCTTCGAGCAGCGACGCGATGCGGCCCGCGTACTGCGCGCGGATCCAATCGAGCTTGAAGCGGTTGGCCACCAGCAGGGTGACCTTGGAGAAGTCTTCGGCCACCTGGGCGGTCAGCGGCTTGATCCAGGTGTTGAACTGCTGCTCGGGCAGGTCTTGCGCCAGTTGCTCTACGCAGGCTTGCCACAGGCCCTGGCCGGCGTCGGAGCCGGACGATGGAAGGGTGCTGCGGGAGGGTTCCTCGGTCATTTCGGGGGAATTCTTGTTGTGGATAGGAGGAACGGGGCTGGGCGGGGGATTGTACCTTGTCAAGGAGTTATCCACAATTTGCGGCCTGCCCGCAGCCGGGTGATTCCCGGGGTTGAGTTTTGGTCGTGGCTGTGCTCGCTGGAGGGCTGTCGGGACCCGCTCGTCGGTGAACATATCTGTGCTTTGGCCGCGCGTTTTAGTGGGGCTCAAGGGGTACGACAACGCGCCGGCCAGCCCGGCCAGGCCTGTCTTTCAACGGCCCCGGCCAGTGCGAACAAGGCCCGTCCAGCCGAAAGGCATTGCCAGCGGCCACCAAGCCTGCGATAATTTTGGGTTTCCCTGAATGTGTTCAGGGTGATTTGACCCGGCGCGCCGTTATTTCTGCCCCGTGGGTCTGCCGCCGAAGCGCTGTTTTATATGGTGTGGCTGTGCAGATTGCAGGGGGTTCAAGAGCAGCAGTCCGGAACTGAACCTCAAGGAATAGCACCATGAAACGTACTTACCAGCCCTCCAAGACGCGCCGCGCGCGCACCCACGGTTTCCTCGTCCGCATGAAGACCCGCGGCGGCCGTGCCGTCATCAACGCACGCCGCGCCAAGGGCCGCAAGCGTCTGGCCGTCTAAGGCAGACCCGGTCTACGGCCTGCACGCCGCCTGCTCCCGGTTTGTACCGTCAGGTTCCAAACGGGGCGCTTGCATGCAACGGCTGAAAACCCGTCCGCAGTTCCAGGCCGCCATGGCGGGGGGCACCGTCTCCCGCACTGCGCATTTTGCGTTGCACCGCCTGGTGCTGGGGGCTGAAAGCAGCCTCGCCGCTGCCGACTCCGCCAGTGCGGCACCCACAGGGCCCGGTTCCTTGCCTTCAACGCAGGGGCCGCAGGCCCTGTTTGCCGTGCAGGGCGTTTGGCTGGGTGCCATGGTGCCCAAGCGCTGGGCGCGTCGCGCCGTGACGCGCAACACCATCAAGCGGCAGATCTACACCGTGGGCGACACCTTCGAGTCGCGGCTGGAACAGGTCGCGCCGCAGTCCGCCCATGTGGTGCGCCTGCGCTCGGGGTTCGACCGCAAGCAGTTCGTGAGCGCCACGTCCGACCAGCTCAAGGCCGCGGTGCGCGCCGAGCTGCTGCAGCTGTTTGGCTATGCCACGCGGCGTGCGGGCGGCAGTGCGCCGGCGGCCAGCGCTGCCGTCACGGCTGCGGGCGCGACGACTGTGACTGTGACTGCTGCCGCCATGGCCCCGCCCCAGCCCCCGGCCGAGGTGCCTGCGCCATGCTGATGCAGCGCCTGCTCATCGGCGTGGTCAAGGGCTACCGGCTGTTCCTCAGCCCCTGGCTGGGTTCGGCCTGCCGCTTCGAGCCGACCTGCTCGGTGTATTCGCTCAAGGCGCTGGAGTTGCACGGCGCCGGCGTGGGCAGCTACCTCACGGTGCGCAGGCTGGTACGCTGCCACCCCTGGTGTGACGGAGGCCACGATCCGGTGCCTCCGGGCCCGCACGATCTGCCGCGCAGTCTGCGGCTGTTTTCGCGGCTCTCCGATTCCAACACCCAACCATCCTCACCAAAGAAGTCTTCATGAACGACATTCGCCGCACCATCCTGTGGGTGATTTTTGGCTTTTCCATGGTTCTGCTGTGGGACAAGTGGCAACTGCACAACGGCAACAAGGCCACGTTTTTCCCCAGCGCCACCGAAGCCGCGGCACCTGCTCCCGTGGGCACGGCCTCCGGTGCGGCGGGTGCGGCCAGCGTGCCGTCTTCGTCCAGCACCCCGGTCGCGGCCACTGCGGGCGCGGCGGCAGTGCCCGGCCAGCAGGCACCCGCTGCGGTGCCCGCTGCCCCGGCCGCGCGTGAGCGTGTGCAGGTGACCACCGACGTGTACCGCCTGACGTTCGACAGCGAAGGCGGCTCGCTCACCCATGCCGAGCTGCTCAAGCACGCCGACATGGCGGACAAGGCCCGCAACTTCCTGCTGCTGGACGAGAGCGCACAGCGCGTCTACGTGGCGCAGACGGGCCTGATCGGCGGCAACTTCCCCACGCACAAGACCCCGATGACGGTGGTGCCCGGCCCGCGCGAGCTCAAGGACGGCCAGGACGAACTCAGCATCCGCTTCGAATCGCCCGACCTGGGCGGCCTGAAGCTGGCCAAGACCTGGACGATCAAGCGCGGTGTCTACGACATCGCCGTCAAGCACGAGGTGGTCAACACCGGCACCGCAGCCGTGTCGCCGCAGCTGTACTTCCAGCTGGTGCGCGACGGCAACAAGCCGCCGGGCGAGTCGTCGTTCTACTCCACCTTCACCGGCCCAGCGGTCTACACCGAAGCCAAGAAGTACCAGAAGATCGAGTTCAAGGACATCGAGAACGGCAAGGTCGACATCCCCAAGGATTCGCCCAACGGCTACGTGGCCATGGTGCAGCATTACTTCGCCACGGCCTGGCTGCTGGCCGACGGCACGCAGCGCGAGCTGTTCACCCGCAAGGTCGACACCAACCTGTACTCCGTGGGCATGCTCACGTCGCTGGGCGCCATCGAGCCCGGCGCGACCAAGACCGTGGACGCGCGCCTGTTCGCCGGCCCGCAGGTCGAGACCATGATGGAAAAGCTGTACCCCGGCCTGGAGCTGGTCAAGGACTACGGCTGGCTGACCATCTTGTCCAAGCCGCTGTACTGGCTGCTGGACCAGCTGCACAAGCTGTTGAACAACTGGGGCTGGTCCATCGTGGCGCTGGTGCTGCTGCTCAAGATCGCGTTCTACTGGCTCAACGCCAAGGCCTACGCCAGCATGGCCAAGATGAAGGCCATCAACCCCAAGATCATGGAGATGCGCGAGCGCCTGAAGGACAAGCCGCAGCAGATGCAGCAGGAGATGATGCGCATCTACCGCGAGGAAAAGGTCAACCCGATGGGCGGCTGCTTCCCCATCATGATCCAGATCCCCGTGTTCATCGCCCTGTACTGGGTGCTGCTGTCCAGCGTGGAAATGCGCAACGCGCCCTGGATCGGCTGGATCCACGACCTGTCGGCCCCGGACCCGTTCTTCATCCTGCCGCTGCTGATGACGCTGTCGTCGCTGCTGCAAACGGCGCTGAACCCCGCGCCACCCGACCCGATGCAGGCCAAGATGATGTGGTTCATGCCGCTGATCTTCAGCGTGATGTTCTTCTTCTTCCCGGCCGGCCTGGTGCTGTACTGGCTGACCAACAACATCTTGTCGATTGCGCAGCAGTGGCTTATCAACACCCGCATGGGCGTGCCGCCGCAATTTAACTTGCCTAGCTTCAAGTGACCTTGAGTCGCTGAGAAAGCACGAACCCCGAAGGCCGCGCAAGCGGCCTTTTTCATTCCACCCGCACCCCACCCTTGTAAAGTCACCCCCATGCTTGCCCGCCACCAGGACCCCATCGTCGCCATCGCCACCGCTCCGGGCCGGGGTGCCGTCGGCATCGTGCGGGTGTCCGGCCGGGCCATCGGTGGGCTGGTGCAGGCGCTGTGCGGCCGGGCGCTCAAGCCCCGCGAGGCCACCTACCTGCCCTTTCGGGATGCGCAGGGCCAGGCCATCGACCAGGGGCTGGCGCTGTACTTCCCCGGCCCGCACAGCTACACCGGCGAGGACGTGCTGGAGCTGCAGGCCCACGGCGGCCCCGTGGTGCTGCAGCTGCTGCTGGCCCGCTGCCTGCAGGCGGGCAGCGCGCCCGACGCCGCCACCGGCCAGGCCTGCCTGCCCGGGCTGCGCGTGGCGCAGCCCGGCGAGTTCACCGAACGCGCCTTCCTGAACGACAAGATCGACCTGGCCCAGGCCGAGGCCATCGCCGACCTGATCGACGCGAGCACCGAGGCGGCGGCCCGCAGCGCCAGCCGGTCGCTGACGGGCGCGTTCTCGGCCGAGATCCACGGCCTGCGCGACGCGCTCATCCACCTGCGCATGCTGGTGGAGGCCACGCTCGACTTTCCGGAAGAAGAAATCGACTTCCTGCGCAAGGCCGACGCGCACGGGCAGCTATCGAATCTGCAGCAAACGCTGGCCTCGGTGATGCAGCGCGCACGCCAGGGCGCGCTGCTGCGCGAGGGCATCAAGGTGGTCATCGCCGGCCAGCCCAATGCGGGCAAGAGCTCGCTGCTCAACGCTCTGGCGGGGGCCGAGCTGGCCATCGTCACGCCTATTGCCGGCACCACGCGTGACAAGGTGCAGCAGACCATCCAGATCGAGGGCGTGCCCCTGCACATCATCGACACCGCCGGCCTGCGCGACAGCGAGGACGAGGTGGAGCGCATCGGCATTGCCCGCGCATGGGACGAGATCGCCGGGGCCGATGCCGTGCTGTTCCTGCACGACCTGGAGCGTGCCGATGCTATTGAATACATAGCTGCTGACGCTGACATAGCAAGCGCTATCGCCCAAAGGCTGCCCGCTTCCATCCCGGTCATCGACGTCTGGAACAAGCTGGACCGTGCACCGGCCGCACCGGCCGCACCCGCTGCAGCGCTGCCCGCGGACACCACGGCAGCTGCGTCCACTGCCGCTGCGGTGCCAGCCCCCGCCAATGCCGGCGCGCGGCCCAGCGTTCGCCTGTCCGCCCGCACCGGCGAGGGGCTGGACAGCCTGCGGCGCGTTCTGCTGGACGTGGCCGGGTGGCAGTCAGCGCCCGAGGGCATCTACATCGCCCGCGCCCGGCATGTCGAGGCGCTGCAGGCAGTCGGCGCCCACCTGCAGGAGGCCGCCGACCAGCTCGGCGCCCAGGGCCCGGCGCTCGACCTGCTGGCCGAAGAGTTGCGGCTGGCGCAGAACGCACTGAGCGCGATCACCGGGGAATTCACCTCCGACGACCTGCTGGGCGTGATCTTCTCGAGCTTCTGCATCGGCAAGTGAACGGTCGACCGGCCGCTTTTGGGTCTAGCCGGTCACTGCCTGCGCAGGGTCGAAAATCAGGCCGCCCCCCTTGGCCCCGCCCCGGTTTGCCCCGTAGAACAGCCCCAGCCCGCCGCCTGTCGCTAATGTTGTAAACGGACGTAAACAGCGCTTGTGTCCAACCTGTAACAAGGGTAGCTTCGCGCCCCATGAACGTTTCCTCTCCATTGGCGCCCAAGGTTGACCTGCAGGGCCTGATCGACGCCATCGCGCAGGCCAGCGCCGATGACAGCATGACCAACCCCTTGACCCCCGCGCAGTGGGAAATCCTGTCGTCGTACCTGCTGCCCGTGGTCATGCCCGCCGGGCAGGTGCTGTTCTCGCAAGGCGCGACGGACCGCACGCTGTACCTGGTGGAAAGCGGCAGCCTCAGCGTGCACTACCAGGACGAAAAAGAGCGGTTGCGCCTGGCCATCGTCGGCGCGGGCTCCGTGGTGGGCGAAGGCGCTTTCTTCTCGCACCGCTCGCGCAGCGCCACCGTGCAGGCCAGCGCGCCGTGCAAGCTGTGGAGCCTGCCGGCCCTGCGGTTCACGGAATTGACCAATCGCCAGCCCGCCATTGCGCTCGGCCTGGTGATGGCGGCCGGGGCCGTGCTGGCCAAGCGGCTGGGTAACCGCCGCCGCCGCGTTGCGGCCACCTGACAGGCGGGCGGTTCAGGCGGGCCTGCGGGCTTTTGCGGGGCGATATCGGGTGTACACCGCGTTACACTCAATTTTCGATTTCCCCGGGCGCCATCTGTAGAAAGCAAGTCATGTCCCTGTTCAGCTGGTTCAGCCGCAAACCTGCCCCTCCCAAGCCCCGCCCGGCCGCCGAGCCCTCGGGCTTGCTGAATGCCGACGCCACCGTGCCCCTGTCCCCGGGCCGCCTGGGCAAACCGCTGCTCGAACCCGTGCCCCCGGAGCATGCCGCCAACCGCAAGAACGAGCGCATGGAGCGCCGCGAGCTGCTGTACACCGTGGTGCGCGATGCGATGGTGCGTGCCGGCGTGCTGTCGGCCAGCTACAAGTTCAAGGTGCTGTCGCTGGACCAGCGCGGCCGCCAGTTCCTGGTGATGATGGACCTGGCCCGCGAATACGGCGGCGAAACCGTGCGCCTGTCCGAGATCGAAGCCCTGATCGCCCAGACCGCCAAGACCCGCTACGACATCCTGGTGACCGCCGTGTACTGGCGCATCAACGACCACGTGGCGGTGGGCATTCCGCAAAAGGGCGTGGCGCCGCTGGGCGCCTCGCTGCAGGCGGCTCCGGCGCCCGCCGTGCGCCGCCCGGCGCCCGTGCTGGCAACGCCCGCCCCCGCCCCCGCCCCTGCGCCCGCTGCCATGCCGGCACGTGCGGCCGCTGCGCCCGTGCCTGCGGCGCCAGCCCCGGCGCCTGCGGTGCGCCCGGCTGTTGCAGCGCCCGCGCCAGCGGCATCCGCCCCTGCGGCGGCCGTCCCGCCGGTGCGGCCGGCCGCGCCCACACTCGCGGCCCAGGCCACGGCGCCCGCGCCGCTGCTGCCGGCCGCTCCCACCCTGGCCCCGGCCCCGGCCCCCGCGCCAGCCACGCGCCCGTCGCCGCGCTACGAGCCCATCGAGGCCGACGAGGTGGCCGCCTTCAAGCGGGCGCTGGCCAATGCCGCAGGTGCCAGTGCCGCGGCGCCCGCAGCCGCCGCTGCCGCCCGGCCGGGTGTGCCGGTGCGCTCCGGCCCGCTGCTGCCGCCGTCGTCGCACTCCACAGGTTTCGAAGACACCGAGATGCCTGGCTCGGACGGTCCGTCCCCCGACCTCAGCAGCACCCAGTATGGCGAGCTGAACTGATTGCATGGACCGGATCGGTGGCGGCGGGCGTGGGTGCCCGCCCCGCCGCTGATGGATGCAAGCCCTCCGCATGGAGGGCTTTCCTTTTGGCGCGCCCGAAGCGACGGGTGGGGCTGGTGTCCCGCCCTGCTGCCGCTGCCTGCGCCGTGGCGTGGCCTCAGTGCCCGGCGAAGTCGACCAGGGTGTACAGCGGCAGGCCGCCGTCGCGCAGGCGCTGCGAGCCGCCCAGCTCGGGCAGGTCCACGATGGCGGCGCCTTCGGTGACGGTGGCGCCCAGCTTTTCCAGGAGCTTCTTGCCGGCCATCATCGTGCCGCCGGTGGCAATCAGGTCGTCGATCAGCAGCACGCGGTCGCCCGCCTTCACGGCGTCGGTGTGCAGCTCCACCGTGGCGCTGCCGTACTCCAGCTCGTAGGTTTCTTCCACCGTGGTGAAGGGCAGCTTGCCCTTTTTGCGGATGGGCACGAAGCCCACGTTCAGCTCGTACGCCACCACGGCGCCCAGGATGAAGCCGCGCGCATCCAGCCCGGCCACCACGTCGGGACGCAGCGCCTTGTCCATGTAGCGGTGCACGAACGCATCGATGAGCACGCGGAACACCTTCGGGTCCTGCAGCAGCGGCGTGATGTCGCGAAACTGCACGCCCGCCGCGGGCCAGTCGGGCACGGTGCGGATGTGCTGGCGAAGAAAGTCGTTGACGCTGAGTGGCTGCATGAGCGGGCGGTGTGGGCTTGTGGGAGAGAGGGGCGGTGCGGCGCCACGGGGCTGCGCGCCGGGCGCGCGGGAGGGCACGAGTGTAAACACCGGACAACGGTGGGCCAGACAGGTGCCGCGCGGGGCTGTCAACCGCCATAATGTTTCTGTGTTGTTACATACTCCCGCCCGCACCTGCCGCCGCGCACCCCTGCACTGAAGATCGGCACATGCCCATCACCGTCCTGCTGATCGAAAACGACCCCGCCCATGCCCAGGCGGTGGCGGATGCCTTGGCGGACCCGTGGTCGGGCTGGCGCGTGGACGTGGTGGGCTCGCAGGCCCAGGCGGGCGCGTACCTGCAGCACCAGCGGCCCGACATCGTGCTGGCCGCCCAGCGCACGGTGGGTGGCTCGGCCTTCGACCTGCTGCAGTTGCTCGGCGGCGTGCCCGCCATGATCCTCGTGCGCGCCGGCGCCGAAACCCATGCGGCGCAGGCCATGCGCTACGGGTTCGAGGACTTCGCGGTGCAGGACCCTGCGCTTGATTACCTGCTGGAACTGCCCGCGCAGATCGACACCGTGCTCGAGCGCCACTCCAGCGCGCGGGCGCGCCAGGTGGCCGAGGCCATGCTGGCCCGCCAGCACCGCCTGCTGCAGGCCATCTCGCGCGCGCAGGCCATGTTCATCGCCAGCTCCGGGCCGCGGGCCGCGTTCGAGGCGCTGCTGCAGGAGCTGATGTCGCTCACGCACAGCGCCTTCGGCCTGGTGGGCCAGGTGGTGCGTGCGGAGGACGGCCACCCGCTGCTGCGCGTGCATGCGATGACGGACATCAGCTGGGACGAGGCCTCCCGGGCCCGCTACGCCCAGCACGCCGACGAAGGCATGGTGTTCGACAACCTGCAGTCCCTGCTGGGCGCGGCGCTGGTGTCGGGCGAGCCCGTGCTCACCAACGATGCGCGCCAGGACCCGCGCAGCGCGGGCACGCCCCCGGGCCATCCGCCCCTGACCACCTACCTGGGCCTGCCCATCCATGCCGCGGGCGAGCTGGTGGCGCTGGTGGGCCTGGCGAACCGCAGCGAGGGCTACACCGCCGCCGACGTGGAGTTCCTGCAGCCCCTGCTCAACACCATCGGCCAGTTGGAGATGGCCCGCCGCGCCGAACTCGCGCGCCGCGAGGTCGAGGCCGAGCTCGAGCGCACCAGCGGCCTGCTCGCGGACAAGACGCGTGCGCTGGAGGCCACGCTGGCCAGCGTGTCGCAGGGCATCACCAACGTGGACGCCGAGGGGCGCATCCGCGTCTACAACCGCCGCTACCTGGAGCTGCTGGACCTGCCCGAAGCGCTGCTGGCCACGCAGCCGCGCTTCGAGGAAGTGGTGCGCTTTCAGACCGAGCGCGGCGACTTCGGGCCGGGCTTTCAGTACATCGAGCCCATGGCGCGCAGCTATGTGTCGTCGCAGGCCGACACACCCGACGGCAACGTGCAGATGCCGGCCGCTTACGTGCGGCGCACGCACA
Source organism: Acidovorax sp. NPDC077693 (assembly GCF_044542805.1). Classification (NCBI taxonomy): domain Bacteria; kingdom Pseudomonadati; phylum Pseudomonadota; class Betaproteobacteria; order Burkholderiales; family Comamonadaceae; genus Acidovorax; species Acidovorax sp. NPDC077693. Next base: position 13,311 of record NZ_JBITVD010000019.1, read on the forward strand.
CCGGCCGCTACATCGAGGTGCGCACGCGCAGCCTGGAGCAAGGCGGGCGGGTGCGCACCTTCACCGACGTCACCGACTACCTGAGCACGCTGGAGGCCCTGCGCCTGAGCGAGGCGCGCTGGCGCAGCCTCACGCAGCTGTCGTCGGACTGGTACTGGGAGCAGGACGCGCAGTTCCGCTTCGTGCGGCTGGATGGCAACCCCTACCGCGAGGCGGGTGTGCCCGACGAGATGCACTACGGCCGCACCCGCTGGGAGCTGCCCGACACCTTCGTGACCGACGGGCAGTGGCGCGAGCACCGCGAGAAGCTCGAAGCCCGCCAGGTGTTCCACGACTTCGAGATGCAGCGCATGACCGAGGACGGCAAGCCGGTGTGGGTGTCGATCAGCGGCGAGCCCATCTTCGACGCCGAGGGCCAGTTCACCGGCTACCGGGGTGTGGCGCGCGACATCACCGAGCGCAAGCTGGCCGAGGCCGAGATCCAGCGCCTGGCCTTCTACGACGAACTCACCGCCCTGCCCAACCGGCGCCTGCTGATGGACCGCCTCGAGCGCGCCGTCACGGCCTGCGCGCGCGAGGGCTGCCACGGCGCGCTGCTGTTCCTGGACCTCGACAACTTCAAGGGCGTGAACGACACCATGGGCCACGAGTGGGGCGACCGGCTGCTGGTGCAGGTGGGCCACCGCGTCAGTGCCTGCGTGCGTGCCACCGACACCGTGGCCCGGCTGGGCGGCGACGAATTCGTGGTGGTGATCCAGGGCCTGCACGCCCACGCGGACGAAGCCGCCGCCGAAGCCGAGGCCGTGGCGCAGAAGGTGCTGGCCTCGCTCAACCAGCCCTACCTGGTGCAGGGCAGCGAGGTGCACAGCACGCCCAGCATCGGCATCGCGCTGTTCCGCGACGTGGAGCTGCCGGTGCAGGAACTGCTCAAGCGCGCCGACCTGGCCATGTACCAGGCCAAGGCACAGGGCCGCAACACGATGTGCTTCTTCGACCCCGCCATGCAGGCCGCGGCGTCGGCGCGATCGGCGCTGGAGGGCGACATCCGACAGGGCATCCTGCGCAGCGAGTTCGTGCTGCACTACCAGCCGGTGGTGAACGAGTCCGGCCAGGTGCTGGGCGCCGAGGCCCTGGTGCGCTGGAACCATCCGCAGCGCGGCATGGTGCCGCCGGGCGAGTTCATCTCGCTGGCCGAGCAGACCGGCCTGATCCTGCCCCTGGGGCGCCAGGTGCTGGGCATGGCCTGTGCGCAGCTGGCCCGGTGGTCCCACACGCCGCACAAGGCCCACTGGAGCGTGGCCGTCAACGTGAGCGCGCACGAGTTCCGCCAGGCCGACTTCGTGCAGGAGGTGCTGGCCGTGCTGGAGAGCTCGGGCGCCGACCCGCGCCGGCTCAAGCTGGAGCTGACCGAGAGCCTGCTGCTGCAGGACGTGGAAGACAGCATCCGCAAGATGCAGGCCCTGCGCACGCTGGGCGTGGGGTTCTCGCTGGACGACTTCGGCACCGGCTACTCGTCGCTGTCCTACCTCAAGCGCCTGCCGCTCGACCAGCTCAAGATCGACCAGAGCTTCGTGCGCGATGTGCTCACCGACCCCAACGACGCCACCATCGCCTGCACCATCATCACGCTGGCCCACAGCCTGGGCCTGGACGTGGTGGCCGAAGGCGTGGAAACCGAAGGCCAGCACGCCTTCCTGCTGCGCAACGGCTGCCAGCGCTTCCAGGGCTACTTCTTTGGTCGGCCCGGACCTGCAGAATTGTTGTGAATGCTATACAAAAGATAGCTGTTGGCGCTTGATACACAATCGCCAGAGGCTGTTTTTGCCATCAATTCGCCACAGCGGGCAAAACGGGCACGCCCCCGGCCAGCGACCGCCGCGCAAGGGCCGCCCCGCCGCGCTGGCGGTGTCCCCCTTCCCGAATGGCGCAGCCGTTAGAGAGAAGGGGGAAGGCGCGAAGCGCCTCAGGGGGATGCACGTCTTGCTTATCCCTTGAGCAGCTTTTCCTCGGCCAGCGACAGCGCCGCCGGGTGGCCCGAGAGCACCAGCGTGTCGCCCACCGCCAGCAGCGCGTCGTCCACCGCCGAGCTCATGTGGCCGCTGCTGCGCCGCAGGTTCACCACCCGCACGCCCATGGCCGACAGCGCCAGCTGCCCCAGGCTCTGGCCCAGCGCGGTGGAGCCCGGCGGCAGGTTGATGGTGGACAGGCGCTCCTGGTCGCGCTCGTTGGCGGTGTCGTCGTCGGCGCCGTGGAAGTAGCCGCGCAGCAGGTTGTAGCGCGCGTCGCGCTGGTCCTGCACCAGGCGCAGCACGCGGCGCATGGGCACGCCCACCAGCGCCAGCGCATGGCTGGCGAGCATCAGCGAGCCCTCGATGGCCTCGGGCACCACCTCGGTGGCGCCGGCGGCCTGCAGCTTGTCCAGGTGGGCGTCGTCCTGCGTGCGCACCACCACCGGCACCTGCGGCGCGTGGGACCGGGCATTGGCCAGCACCTTCAGGGCGGCGGGTACGTCGATGTAGGTGATGGCGACGGCGCTGGCGCGCACCAGGCCCGCGGCCATCAGCGCCTGCAGCCGGGTGGCGTCGCCATACACCACCGAGTCGCCGGCCGCGGCGGCCTGGCGCACGCGGTCCGGGTCCAGGTCGAGCGCCATGTACGGGATGCCTTCGTGCTCCAGCATGCGCGCCAGGTTCTGGCCGCAGCGGCCGTAGCCGCAGATGATCACGTGCTTGCTGGTGTTGATGGACTTGCGCGCGATGCTCGTCATCTGCAGCGACTGCTGCAGCCAGTCGCTGGCCACCAGCTTCATCACGATGCGGTTGCTGTACATGATGAGGAACGGCGTGGCCAGCATCGACAGCACCATGGCCGCGAGGATGGGGTTCATCAGCGCCGGCTGCACCAGGCCGTTGGCCTGCGTGAGCGACAGCAGCACGAAGCCGAACTCGCCCGCCTGCGCCAGGTACAGCCCCGTGCGCAGCGAGATGCCGGTGGTGGCCCCCATGCCGCGCGCCAGCACCAGGATGATCACCAGCTTGAGCACCAGTGGCACGGCCAGCAGTCCCAGCACCATGGCCCAGCGGTCGACCAGGATGTGCCAGTCCAGCATCATGCCGATGGTGATGAAAAAGAGGCCCAGCAGCACGTCGTGGAAGGGCCGGATGTCCGTGCCCACCTGGTGCTTGTACTCCGTCTCGGACACCAGCACCCCCGCGATGAAAGCCCCCAGGGCCAGGCTCAGCCCCGCTACCTCCGTCAGCCAGGCCAGTCCCAGCGTGATCAGCAGCAGGTTGAGCATGAACAGTTCGTCGCTCTTGCGCCGCGCCACCAGCGTGAGCCACCAGCGCATCACCCGCTGCCCGCCGGTGAGCAGCAGGCCCACCAGCACCGTGGCCTTGATCAGCGCCCAGCCCAGCGCGGGAAGCAACTGCTCGGGCGACGAACTCAGTGCCGGGATCAGCACCAGCAGCGGCACCACGGCCAGGTCCTGGAACAGCAGGATGCCCATCACGCGGCGGCCGTGCTCGCTCTCCAGCTCCGCGCGCTCGGCCATCAGCTTGACCACGATGGCCGTGCTGCTCATGGCGATCACGCCCGACAGCGCCAGCGCCGTCTGCCAGCCCATGTCCCACACGCCGCCCACGAAGCGCGACAGCAGCAGTGCTGCGCCGGCCACGATGGCCATGGTCAGCACCACCTGCATCAGCCCCAGGCCAAACACCTGCCGGCGCATGGCCCGCAGCTTGGGCAGGCTGAACTCCAGGCCGATGGCGAACATCAGGAACACCACGCCGAACTCGCCCAGGTGGCGCACGCCTTCGGAGTTCTGCGCCAGCGCCAATGCGTGCGGCCCGATCAGCACGCCCGCCGCCAGATAGCCCAGCATGGGCGGCAGCTTGAGGCTGCGGCAGGTCACCACCCCGAGGACGGCGGCCAGCAAATACAGCAGGGTGAGGGCGAGCGAAGACATGGTTTCGATGCTATCCGAGGCGTGGGGCGTGGTTACAGTTTTTTCGGCCCTGCATGCATGCGCCGTGCCACCGAAGGACAAAATGCTGTCGCCGCGGGCGGGCATGCCCCGCTCGATAGAATCGCCGGATGACTCCCGCCCCTGCCGCGCTGCCCCCCTTCGATGCCGAACAGGCCCTGCGCCTGGCCCGCGAGACCTTCGACATCGAGGCCGCCGCCCTGCACGGCCTGTCGGCGCGCGTTGACGGCGTGTTTGCGCAGGCCGTGTCGATGGCCCTGGAGACGCGGGGCCGCGTGGTGGTCATGGGCATGGGCAAGAGCGGCCACGTGGGCCGCAAGATCGCCGCCACCCTCGCCTCCACCGGCACGCCGGCGTTCTTCGTGCACCCCGCCGAAGCCAGCCATGGCGACCTGGGCATGGTCACCGGCGACGACCTGGTGCTGGCCATCTCCAACAGCGGCGAGAGCGGCGAGCTCACCGCCATCCTGCCCGTGCTGCGCCGCCTGGGCGCACCGCTGATCGCCATGACCGGCGGGCTGGAGTCCACCCTGGCGCGCCACGCCGAGCTGGTGCTGGACACCAGCGTGGAGCGCGAAGCCTGCCCCCTGAACCTGGCGCCCACCGCCAGCACCACGGCCCAGCTGGCCATGGGCGACGCGCTGGCCGTGGCCCTGCTGGACGCCCGGGGCTTTCGCCCCGAAGACTTCGCCCGCTCGCACCCCGGTGGCGCGCTGGGCCGCAAGCTGCTCACCCATGTGAGCGACGTGATGCGCACCGGCAGCGAGATCCCGCGCGTCGCGCCCGAGGCCTCGTTCAGCGACCTCATGCGCGAGATGAGCGCCAAGGGGCTGGGCGCCTCGGCCATCGTCGACCCGGCGGGCCAGGTGCTGGGCATCTTCACCGACGGCGACCTGCGCCGCCGCATCGAAGCCGGGGCCGACCTGCGCACCGCCACCGCCGCGCAGGTGATGCACGCCGGGCCGCGCCGCATCGCACCCGACGCGCTGGCCGTGGACGCGGCCGAGCTGATGGAAGCGCACGCCATCACGAGCGTGCTGGTGGTGGATGCCGCCGGCCTGCTGGTGGGGGTGGTGCACATTGGTGACCTGATGCGCGCGAAAGTCATATGACCCCCTGTGTCGCTTCGCGCCTTACCCCAAGGGGGACGCACCCGGTGGCCCGGCTGAGCCGGTTCCACGGGTGCGCTGGTGTGCGCCGTGCCTGTTCAAACGCTGTGTGATGACCTCTGACGTGACCTTTCCTGTGCTGCAATTTCCGCCCGAGCTGCTGCTGCGTGCCCAGGATGTGCGCGTGGCGTTCTTCGACGTCGACGGCGTGCTGACCGATGGCAGCCTGTACTTCAGCGAGGCGGGCGAGACGATCAAGCGCTTCAACACGCTGGACGGGCATGGGCTCAAGCTGTTGCAGAAGGCGGGCATCACCCCCGCCGTGATCACGGGGCGCGACTCGGCGCCGCTGCGCGTGCGCCTGAAGGCGCTGGGCGTGGAGCACGCGGTGTTCGGCACCGAGGACAAGCGCCCCGCGGCCGAGGACATCCTGGCGCGGCTGGGGCTGGCCTGGGCCCAGGCCGCGGCCATGGGCGACGACTGGCCGGACCTGCCGGTGATGCGGCGCAGCGCGTTCGCGTGTGCACCCGCCAATGCCCAGGCCGAGGTGCGCCATGCCGCGCACTTCGTCACCCAGGCGCGTGGCGGCGACGGCGCGGCGCGCGAGCTGTGCGACCTGCTGTTGGTGGCGTCGGGTCGCTACGCGGCACTGCTGGCGGAATACACCGCATGAGCAAGGCACCCATGAACGCGTGGCTGCACCGCCGCCGGCCTGCCGGTGCGGAGGGCTGCCTGTGAACCGCATGGTGCGCCAGGGCTGGGACCAGTTCTCGCTGTATTTGCCCGTGGTGCTCATGGGCCTGCTGGCCCTGGGCACCTGGTGGCTGGTGCGCAACGCGCCCGCCCCGGTGCTGCCCGCCGTCGCGCGCACGCAGGGGCACCAGCCGGACTATTTCATGAAGGGCTTTTCGGTGAAAAGCTTCGACGCCACCGGCCGCCTGCAAAGCGAGGTGCAGGGCGAGGTGGGCCGCCACTACCCCGACACCGACACGCTGGAGATCGACAAGGTGCGCATGCGCTCGGTCGCGCTCGACGGCCGCGTGACCGTGGCCACGGCCGACCGTGCGCTGTCCAACGCCGACGGCTCCGAGGTGCAGCTCTTTGGCAATGCCATCGTCACCCGCGAGCCCCTGCCCGCCAAGCCGGGCAAACCGGCCGAGCCCCGCCTGGAGTTCCGCAGCGAGTTCCTGCACGCCTACACCAACACCGAGCGGGTGCGCTCGGACAAGCCCGTCGTCCTCACCCGGGGCAACGACCGGTTCACGGCCGACGGCATGGACTACGACAACCTGGACCAGGTGATGCAGATGCGCGGCCGTGTGCGCGGCGTGCTGCAGCCCGGTGCCGCCAAGTAGCCGCCAGCCCTGCGCTGCCTGCCGCTCCCACCCCCGCCTGTCCCCGCCCGCCGGAGCCCGTATGACCACCCCTCTCGTCTTCATCACCGGCGCTTCCAGCGGCATCGGGCAGGCGCTGGCCCTGCGCTTTCACCAGGCCGGCTACCGGCTGGCCCTGGCCGCGCGCCGCACTTCCGAGGTCAAGACCTGGGCTGCCGCGCAGGGGATCAGCGCCGACAGCTATGAAATATATAGCGCAGACGTCGCGGTGACCGACAGCATCGTCGCCGCGGGCCGGGACTGCCTGCATCGCCAGGGCGTGCCCGACGTGGTCATCGCCAATGCCGGCATCAGCGTGGGCATGGACACCGCCGTGCGGAACGACCTGGACGTGATGGCCCGCACCTTCGCCACCAACAACCTGGGCCTGGCCGCCACCTTCCACCCGTTCGTGGACGCCATGGTGCAGCGCGGCAGCGGCACCCTGGTGGGCATCGGCAGCGTGGCGGGCATCCGCGGGCTGCCCGGGCACGGCGCCTACTGCGCCAGCAAGGCGGCCGTCATCAGCTACTGCGAAAGCCTGCGCGGCGAGATGCGCCCGCACGGCGTGCGCGTGGTCACCATCTCGCCCGGCTACATCGACACCCCGCTCACGCAGCAAAACCGCTACGGCATGCCGTTCCTCATGCAGCCCGGCGACTTTGCCGACCGCGCGTACCGCACCATTGCTGCCGGGGTGAGCTACCGCGTCATTCCCTGGCAGATGGGTGTGGTCGCCAAGCTGCTGCGCCTGCTGCCCAATGCGGTGTTCGACAAGCTGCTGGCAGGCCGCCCGCGCAAGCGCCGAATCGACGAATAGCAGCCCTCCCTGTCTGTGGCGCTTTGCGCCTTTTCCCGCAGGGGAACGCTCCCGGCAGTAGCGGGCCGGCCTTTGCGCAGGCGCAGTGGCCGTCTCGTGCCGCCTTGCGACGACGGGACCACGGAATTCGAACTCGTCACGCCGTGGCATGAAAGATGGCCGCTGATGCCCAGCGGAGCGCTTTTCACTCTGCAGCGGCCCGGACATGAAAAAAGCTCCCGAAGGAGCTTTTCTCAAGAATGCAGTACCTGCGAGGTTCAGTAGCCGCTGTTGCCGCCGCCGCCGTAACCGCCGCCGCCACCATTGCGGCCACCGCCGCCGCCATTGCGGGAGCCCGAGCCGTAGGGGCTGCGAAAGCCGCCTTCGCCACGGCCACCACCGCCGCCGCCATATCCACCGCCGCCGTCGCGGCCGCCACCACCACCGTAGCCACCGCCGCCGCCTTCACGGCCACCGCCGTAGCCGCCGCCGCCACCACTGCGGCCACCGCCGCCAAAGCCGCCACCACCACCGCCGCCGAATCCACCGCTGCGGGGTGGGCGGGCTTCCATGGGACGGGCTTCGTTGACCACGATGGAGCGGCCGCCCAGGGGCTGGCCGTTCATGCCGTTGATGGCGGACTGGGCTTCTGCGTCGCTGCCCATCTCCACGAATCCAAAGCCCTTGGAGCGTCCCGTGTCGCGCTCCATCATGACCTTGGCGCTGGTCACGGCGCCAAATTGGCCAAAGGCCTGTTCCAGATCACTGTCGCGCACCGAGTACGGCAGGTTGCCGACATACAGTTTGTTGCCCATCGAGGGACTCCTCAAAAACACATGGATAAAGCGAAGGGAGTCCCGAAAACGCAGCCAGCTGATCTCAATGACATTCTTAGCGCGAAACTGACGGACACCGCAGACTTGGACGACGGGGGAAAATCCCGTCAGCACACTATGCTCCACACTTTGGCTGAAAATGCAAGCGCTATCGCATGCTGTGGTGACTTTGCTGCGCATCCATGAATGGCCCTCGCTCCTTGGCCTTGCCGCACCTTGCCGGCGGCCGTGCGGGGCGGCTGCGCCAGGCGGGTTTTTGCGCTGCAGCGATGGACGCCGCCAGTGGCATGGCGATCGTCCGGACATGAAAAAAGGAGCCCGAGGGCTCCTTTGTCTTGCCTTCAGCAGACACCGCGAAGGGTCTGCTGATCAGGTCTTTCAGTAGCTGCCGCGGCCACCGCCGTAGCCACCGCCACCACCTTCACGGCCACCGCCGTAACCACCACCGCCGCCGCCGCCGCTACGGCCACCGCCGTAACCGCCGCCGCCACCACCGCCGTAACCGCCACCACCGTTGCCGCCGCCGAAGCCGCCGCTACGTGGAGCGCGTGGCTCCATAGGACGGGCTTCGTTGACCACGAGGTCACGGCCGCCGAAGTTTTGGCCATGCACGCCTTGGATGGCGGCTTGTGCTTCGGCATCGCTGCCCATTTCCACAAAGCCGAAGCCCTTGGAACGGCCGGTGTCACGTTCCATCATGACCTTGGCGCTGCCAACGGAGCCGAATTGGCCGAAAGTCTGTTCCAGATCTTGGTCGCGGAACGAATAGGGCAGGTTGCCCACGTAAAGTTTGTTGCCCATGAAGGACTCCTCAAAAAACACAAAAACGCGATGGAGTCCGACGCAATCAACAAACCTGTGACGACTTCAGAGACGCGAAACTGACCATACACCGCTAAGCTATTTGCCCCCTGCGAGCAGAAGAGCGGATTCATTATCAATCACTTTATGGACCCCGTGGGGGTTTATTTGGTCATCGGGCGACCGAATCCGCAGAAAGTTGAAGGGATTGGGGCCTTTCTTTGCAGAATCTGCGGGGAAACCCGCAAAAAACGGAAGCCGGCCTCCCGCCCGGGGGCGCCGCCGACGCGCTGCCGGACCACAGCGCCGCGCCGGTCTGCTAAAATCCGCCGGTCTTTGGGGAGTAGCCCGCCCGGTGCGCAACGCGCCGGGGGCATGCGTCAACAAACTTGGGTCCTGTGGGCCTATGGCGCATGCGGTTCTTGAGCTGGGCGAGACCATTGACTGCATGCCGATCCAATGGCCGGAGTCGGGGTGCAGTCAATGCGTTGTCTATAACTATCCGGCCGGATAGACCCCCACATGGAACCGTTCTTCATCTCCACCGCCATCGTCGCGCTCGCCGAAATGGGCGACAAGACGCAGCTCCTGGCGCTCGTTCTCGCCGCCCGCTTTCGCAAACCCTGGCCCATCGTCCTGGGCATCCTGGTGGCCACCCTGGTCAACCACGGCCTGGCCGGCGCCGTGGGCTCGTGGGTGACCACCTTCGTGGGCCCGCAGGTGCTGCGCTGGATCCTCGCGGCATCCTTCATCGCGATGGCCATCTGGATGCTGATCCCCGACAAGCTCGACGAAGGCGAGGCCGACGGCTCGCCGCGCTGGGGCGTGTTCGGCACCACGCTGATCGCGTTCTTCCTGGCCGAGATGGGCGACAAGACGCAGATCGCCACCGTCATGCTGGCCGCGCAGTACAACGCCTACGTGTGGGTGGTGGCCGGCACCACGCTCGGCATGATGATCGCCAACGCACCGGTGGTGTGGCTGGGCGAGCGCATCACGCGCCGGGTGCCGATCCGCGCGGTGCACATCGTGTCGGCCGTGATCTTCCTGGTGCTGGGGTGCCTGGCCATCTTCATGCCTGCCGGCACCTGATGGATGGACGAAGTGGCAGGCGCTTTGGTATATTTACCGCCAGCGCCGATTTGCCACAGCTTGCGGGCGCTCTATAAATTCTGCTAAAGACCCGTCCGACGTACCTGCCCGGCCTCGTTTTTAGCGACGCCGGGTATTTTTTTGCCGCGGGCTGCCAGCCAGCCCCGGCCAAAGCGGCTCCTGCAGGGAGCATTCGGCGAATGCAAGCGGTGGAACGTGAGGGCTTACCAGTTCCAACTATGTCGTTCATCGCCACACCCCAGACCATGCACTTTGCGGAGGTGCTGCCGCTGCAAAGCGGCGCGACCATCCGCGCCTTCGACCTGGCCTTCGAGACCTACGGCACGCTCAATGCCGACCGCTCCAACGCCGTGCTTGTGTGCCACGCGCTCAACGCCTCCCACCACGTGGCGGGCGTCTACGCCGGGCAGGACAAGAGCGAAGGCTGGTGGGACAACATGATCGGCCCGGGCAAGCCGGTGGACACCGACCGCTTCTTCGTGATCGGCGTGAACAACCTGGGCTCGTGCTTTGGCTCCACCGGCCCCATGCACACGCACCCCGACACGGGCGAGGTCTACGGCGCGGACTTCCCGGTGGTCACGGTGGAGGACTGGGTCAACGCCCAGGCCCGCCTGCTCGACCGCCTGGGCATACGGCAACTGGCCGCCGTGCTGGGCGGCAGCCTGGGCGGCATGCAGGCCCTGAGCTGGACGCTGCAGTATCCCGAGCGCATGCGCCACGCCGTGGTGGTGGCCAGCGCGCCCAACCTCACGGCCGAGAACATCGCCTTCAACGAGGTCGCCCGCCGCGCCATCGTGACCGACCCGGACTTCCACGGCGGCCACTTCTACCGCCACGGCGTGATCCCCAAGCGCGGCCTGCGCATCGCCCGCATGATCGGCCACATCACGTACCTCAGCGACGATGTGATGAACGAGAAGTTCGGCCGCAGCTTGCGTGCGCCCACGCTCCCCGCTTCGCGTGGTTCGCTGCCCCCCGAGGGGGCTGGTCCGGCGCGGGGCGGCCCAGCGCCGGACCTCCGCGACTATCTGTACAGCACCCAGGACATCGAATTCCAGATCGAGAGCTACCTGCGCTACCAGGGCGACAAGTTCAGCGACTACTTCGACGCCAACACCTACCTGCTGATCACCCGCGCGCTCGACTACTTCGACCCCGCCCGCGCGCACGCCGGCAACCTCACGCGGGCCCTCGCGCGGGCCACGGCGCGGTTCCTGCTGGTGAGCTTCACCACCGACTGGCGCTTCTCACCCCAGCGCAGCCGAGAGATCGTCAAGGCCCTGCTCGACAACCGCCGCAGCGTGAGCTACGCCGAGATCGACGCACCCCACGGTCACGATGCCTTCCTGCTCGATGACGCCCGCTACATGGGCGTGATGCGCTCTTACTTCGATAGCATTGCCAAGGAGGTGCAGCCATGACCGACAAAGCCGCCATGGAGGCGCTGGCGCGCCTGGTGCCCCAGGGCAGCCGGGTGCTCGACCTGGGCTGCGGCAACGGCGCCATGCTCGACTACCTGCAGCGCGAACGCGGCTGCAGCGGCTACGGCGTAGAGATCGCCGATGCCAACGTACTGGCCTGCGTGCAGCGCGGGGTGGACGTGATCCAGCTCAACCTGGACGAAGGGCTGGCCATGTTCGGCGACAACAGCTTCGACGTGGTGCTGCAGATCGACACGCTGCAGCACCTGCGCAATGCCGAGGTCATGCTGCGCGAAACGGCGCGCGTGGGCCGCACCGGCGTGGTGGCCTTTCCCAACTTTGCGCACTGGCCCAACCGCATGTCCATCCTGCGCGGGCGCATGCCCGTCACGCGCCGCCTGCCCTACCAGTGGTACGACACGCCCAACATCCGCGTGGGCACGTACAAGGACTTCGAGGTGCTGGCCACCAAGAACAGCCTGCGCATCCTGGAGTCCTTCGGCCTGCAGGACGGGCAGGAAGTGCGCTGGCTGCCCAACATGCGCGCCAGCACGGCAGTGTTCCATTTTGAACATGCGTAGCGATGCGGCGTCCATCGGCTTGAACCGTTCACGCTGACGCAGTCGAAGCGCCGCGCAAGGATTCGACAGGCTCGGCCCGAACGGTGGGTGCGAGTGCAAAGAGGCCCATGCCATGGCGGCTCCCGACGGGCGCGAAGCGACGCGACACGCCGCTGTCAACCGCATCGGCTAAGGTGCGCTCTTCCTGCAAGGACTGAAGGAGACCCGCATGAACCGCATTGCACTGCGCACCGTGGCTGCCGCCGCGCTGCTCGCCACCTGGGCCCTGGGCGCCGTGGCGCAACAGGCCTGGCCGCCCACGCCCACCGTCATCGCCCACCGCGGCGCCTCGGCCCTGCGGCCCGAGCACACGCTGGCGGCCTACCAGAAGGCCATCGACGACGGCGCCGACATCATCGAGCCCGACCTCGTGATCACCAAGGACGGCGTGCTCGTGGCGCGGCACGAGAATGCCATCGCCATCCTGGGCGCCGACGGCGCGGTGAAGGAAGCCACCACCGACGTGGTGGACCGCCCCGAGTTCGCCGCGCGCAAGGCCACCAAGACCATCGACGGCCAGTCCATCACCGGCTGGTTCACCGAGGACTTCACGCTGGCCGAGCTGAAAACCCTGCGCGCCCGCGAACGCATTCCTGCACAGCGCCCGGCCAATGTGGCCTACAACGGCCAGTTCGAGATTCCAACGCTGCAGGAAGTGATCGACCTGGCCAAGGCCCAGAGCACCAAGACGGGCAGGACCATCGGCATCTACCCCGAGACCAAGCACCCCACCTACTTCCAGTCCATCGGCCAGCCGCTGGAGGCGCCGCTGCTGGCGGTGCTGGAGAAGAACGGCTGGAACCACCAGAACGCACCCGTGTTCGTGCAGTCCTTCGAAGTGGCCAACCTGCAGGCCATCCGCAAGCTCAGCACCGTGCGCCTGGTGCAACTGGTCGCGCCGTCGGGCCGGCCCTACGACTTCGTGGCCCAGGGCGCGGCCAATACGCGCAGCTATGCCGACCTGCTCACGCCGGGCGGCCTGCAGCAGGTGGCTGCGTACGCCAACGCCATCGGCCCGTTCAAGACCCTGGTGGTGCCGGTGAAGGACGGCCTGCCCGGCGAGCCCACGGGCCTGGTGGAGCGTGCCCGCGCCGCCGGCCTGGCCGTGCACATCTGGACCCTGCGGCCCGAGAACGCCTTCCTGCCTGCAGGCCTGAAGAAAGCCCCCGCCACCGACGGCACGCAGCGCGGCGACAGCGCGGCCGAGATCACCGCCTACCTGCGCGCTGGCATCGACGGCTTCTTCACCGACGACCCGTCCGTGGGCCGTGCGGCGGTGCAGGCCTTCACGGCGTCGTCGTCGTCGTCGGCGAAGAAGTAGCGGCGGTCGCGAGGCCGGGCCCGGTGCGCCGGCCTCGCGGCGCGCGCCGCGCCTGCCGCGCGCCCAGCTGGCGCGCCGCCTCCACCCACTGCGCCAGCCGCCCGGTGCTGGCGCTGCGCACCGGGCCGAAGCTGTGCACGCGCACCGGCCGGATGCCGCAGAACTCCAGGATGGCCTTCTTCATCTGGTGGTGCCCCGGCATGCGCGTGACCCAGCGGAAGTACCACGGCGGCGAGTCCATCGTCACCAGCAGCTCGGCTGACCGCCCGGCCAGCAGCTTGTCCCACAGCGACGAACCGGGGCGGTACTTGAATGCGTACCCGGGCAGGAACACCCGGTCGATGAAGCCCTTGAGCAGCGCCGGCATGGCGCCCCACCAGATCGGGTAGACCCACACCAGGTGCCCCGCCCAGGCGATGTCGGCCTGCGCGGCCGCGAGGTCGGGCTCCAGCGGCTGGGCCACGCCGTAGCCCTGGAACCGCGGGTCGAACGCCAGCTGCCCCACGTTGAGACGCCGCACCTCGGCGCCCGCCTGGCGCGCGCCATCGGCATACGCATGCGCCATGCCGGCACACAGGCTGTCGGCCGACGGGTGGCCCAGGATGATGAGAATGCGCTGCTGCTCTGCCACAAAACCTCCATGCGCCTGCACGGCGTGAGAGCCTGCTCAGGCTCTTGGTTGTCGATGCAGGCATGGTCACCCTGCCCCGCGGGGCAGAGTCAAGCAGCGGGATCAAACCCTGGCGACAAAGCCCCGTGGTGGCATGGTGCGTGCAGGCGTGGCGGGGGTCGTGGATGGCGGGTGCAGTGGCGTGACAGGTTCGGTCGCGCAGGCCGCGGCGCTCGCGGGCACGGCCTGCGCGTCGCACTGCTGCAGCTCCCGCTCCAGCTGCGCCAGTTCGGCATCGAGCAGGGCCAGGCGCGCGCGCTCGGCGGCCACGGCAGCGCGGCGGTCTGCGATGAGTTGGCCCACGGCGTTCCACCCCGTGGCGGAATCGAGCGCAGGCAGACCGCCCAGCTCCGCCAGCCGAAACCCCAGCGCCTGCGCGCGCCGGATCAGCAGCACCCGCGCCACATCAGCCTCGCCATAGTCGCGGTAGCTGCCTGAGCGCGCCACCGCGCCCATCAGGCCGCGTGCTTCGTACAGGCGCACGGCCTTGGGTGTGGTGCCGGTGCGTTGGGCGAGTTCTCCGATGCGCATCGAGGGTCCTTCACGGTGACTGGAAATGGTGTGGAAATAGCAATGCTATTAATTTATGAGCTGCTGGCGCTCGTCCATCAAGCGGTAGCGGCCATTTTGGCTTGTAGGTGTCGGTGTGCCGTGCTGCAGCCTGCCTGCTGCACGATAAGCTGCCGGGTCCTGAACGCCACTGCACCCGCTGCCATGCCCCAGTTTGCCGCCAACCTGACGCTGATGTACTCCGAGCTGCCCTTCCTGGACCGCTTTGCCGCCGCGGCGCGCGACGGTTTCAGCGCGGTGGAGTTCCAGTTCCCGTATGCCTGGGCCGCGGGCGAGATCGCGGCGCGGCTTCAGGACAACGGTTTGCAGCTGGTGCTGTTCAACGCGCCGGCGGGCGGCGCCGACCCCGCCGGCATGGCCGCCGCCTGGGACCAGAGCGCGCGCGGCACCGCCGCCCTGCCCGGGCGCGAAGCGGAGTTCCGCGCCGGTGTGCAGGAGGCCCTGCGCTACGCCGACGTGCTCGGCTGCCCGCGCATCCACGTGCTGTCGGGCATCGTGCCGCCGGGCGTGGAGCGCGAGTCGCTCAAGGGCCTGTGCGCGGGCAACCTGCGCTGGGCGGCGGACGAAGCCGCGCGCTCCGGGCGCGAGATCCTGATCGAGCCCATCAACCTGCGCGATGTGCCGCGCTACTTCCTGAACCGGCAGGACCACGCGCACGAGCTGCTCGACGCGGTGCAGGCCGACAACCTCAAGGTGCAGATGGACCTGTACCACTGCCAGATCGTGGAGGGCGACGTGGCCACCAAGGTGCGCCGCTACCTGCCCACCGGCCGCGTCGCGCACATCCAGATCGCGGGCGTGCCGCAACGCCACGAGCCCGACCAGGGCGAGCTGCACTACCCCTACCTGCTGGACACCATCGACGCCCTGGGCTGGCGCGGCTGGGTGGGCTGCGAATACCGGCCGGCGGCGGGCACCACCGAAGGCCTGGGCTGGCGCGACCGCGCCCTCGCCCGGGCCGCCGCGGCGGCCTGAGCGCGGCGCACCGCCGGGCGCCTTGCGCCGCAGGCCTGCACATTTGCCGTTTCCTGCGCCGCGGTCCTTGGTTTATGCTGGGCCGACCCACCACAAGCACCGCCTCCAGCGCTCCATGGCTGCCCACGTACCCACCATGCTGGCAATGATCATTGTCAGCTCCCTCATGATGGCGGCCTCGATGGCCGTGGTGGGCTGGGGCCGCCGGCGCGACGGCCTGGCGCGCTGGGCCGGGGCGCTCCTGGTCAATGCCATCGGGCACAGCCTCATCATGCTGCGCGGCGTGGTGCCCGACGTCCTGTCGGTGGTGGTGGGCAACGTCCTCCTGTCGTGCGTGTTCGTGGGCATGATCGCGGCGATCTACCAGTTCCAGGGGCGGGCGGTGCGCTGGATGCTGCTGTGGGCGCCGCCTGCGCTGGTCGCCGGGGTCGTCATCGTCTTCATCGACAACTTCGCGGCGCGCGTGAGCTTCGTCAGCCTGGTGATCGGCCTGCAGGCCGTGTGGACGCTGGTCTCCGCGCTCGAGCGCCGCCACGCCACGGTGGGGCGCGGGCAGTGGCTGCTGGTGGCGGGGCTGGGCATCGAGGCGGCCGTGCTCGGCGGCCGCGCGCTGCTGGCGCTCAGCAGCCATTCCACCGCCATGAGCATCCTGCAGGGCAGCGTGCTGCAGACGCTCACGTTCATGGGCACCTTCTCGGTGGTGCTCATCAGCACCATGGGCTTCGTCTTCATGGCGCGCGACCGCGCCGATGAAAACAACCGCATCATGGCCGCGGTCGATCCGCTCACCGGCGTGGCCAACCGCCGCTCGCTCATCGCCGCGCTCGACCGCGATGCCTCGCGCGCCGTGCGCACGCGCGAGTCCATCGCACTCATGATGGTGGACATCGACCACTTCAAGCGCGTGAACGACCGCTACGGCCACCCCGCCGGCGACCAGGTGCTGTGCCACGTGGTCAACGTGCTGCGGGCCCGCGTGCGCGCGCAGGACCTGGTGGGCCGCTACGGCGGCGAAGAGTTCATGGTGCTGCTGCCCGACACCACCCTGCTGGGCGCCGAGCAGCTCGCGCGCGCGCTGTGCCGCGAGGTGGCGGACTCGCGCTGCCGCATCCGCGCGGCCGACGGCACCGAATCCAGCGAAGGGGTCAGCATCCCCGTCACCGTGAGCATCGGCGTGTTCGGCGGGCGGCTGGAGCCCGGCGACAGCTGGGACATGCTGATCGCCGCCGCCGACCGCGCGCTCTATGAGGCCAAGGAAAAAGGGCGCAACCGCGTCGAGGTGGCCACGTCGCTGCGCCGCCCGGCGGACCCGGGCCCGCGCAGCAGCCCCGACACCCAGCCCGCGTCGCGGTACTGAAGGGCTCCTGGTTCCTGGCGGGCGCTGCCGCCTGCGCGCTACTGCCTGCGCGGCGCTGCATGGCGGGGCACTCCAGGGACATGCCTTTGCGCCATGGCGCCCGCGCGGGTGTTGTGTTGGAATGGTGGTTTTGGTCCACGAGACCCATCCCACCTTCGAGGAGAGCCGCCCATGAACGCCCGCATTCCCGCCCATGCACTGCAACCCGACCTGGCCCTGGAACGGGTGAGCCAGGCGTGGGACAACGACATCGTCCGCCAGCTGACCGACTACATCGCCATCCCCGCCAAGTCGCCCATGTTCTCGCCCGACTGGGCCGAGCAGGGCCTGCTCGATGCCGTGGTGCGCAACGCCGCCGCGTGGGTCGAGTCGCAGAAGGTCGCAGGCCTCACGCTCGAAGTCGTACGCCTCCCAGGCCGCACCCCCGTGCTGTTCTTCGAGATCGAATCCACCCAGGCCGGCGCCACCGACACCGTGCTGATGTACGGCCACCTCGACAAGCAGCCCGAATTCAGCGGCTGGCGCAACGACCTGGGGCCCTGGACGCCCAAGTACGAGGACGGCAAGCTCTACGGCCGCGGCGGCGCCGACGACGGCTACGCGGTCTACGCCAGCATCGCCGCCGTGCAGGAGCTCAAGCGCCAGAACGTGCCCCACCCGCGCATCGTCGGCCTGATCGAGACCTGCGAGGAAAGCGGCTCGCGCGACCTGCTGCCCTACATCGATGCGCTCAAGTCCCGCATGGGCAACGTCGCGCTGGTGGTGTGCCTGGACTCGGGTGCGGGCAACTACGACCAGCTGTGGCTCACCACCAGCCTGCGCGGCATGGCCACCGGCACGCTCAAGGTCGAGATCCTGACCGAAGGCATCCACTCCGGCGACGCCTCGGGCCTGGTGCCCTCGTCGTTCCGCATCATGCGGCAGGTGCTCGACCGGCTGGAAGACAGCGCCACCGGCCGCCTGCTGCCGCACAGCTTTCACTGCGAAGTGCCTGCCGACCGCCTGGCCCAGGCCCGCGCCACGGCCGCCATCCTGGGTGAAGAGGTGTACAAGCGCTTCCCCTGGGCGCACTACGACTGCGGCGGCGCCACCACCTTTGCGCTGCCCACCACCACCGACCCGTTGCAGGCACTGCTCAAGCGCACCTGGGAGCCCACGCTCAGCGTGACCGGCGCCGAGGGCTTCCCCGCGCTGCAGGACGCCGGCAACGTGCTGCGCCCCTACACCGCGTTCAAGCTCAGCCTGCGCCTGCCGCCCCTGGTGGATGCCGGCCAGGCCGTGCAGGAGCTCAAAGCCCTGCTCGAAGACAACGCGCCCTACCAGGCCAAGGTCACCTTCCAGGGCACCAGCGGCGCCACCGGCTGGAACGCGCCCAGCGCCACGCCGTGGTTCGAGCAGGCGCTCAACGACGCATCGCAGGCCCACTTCGGCGCGCCCTGCGGCCACATCGGCCAGGGCGGCACCATCCCGCTCATGAACATGCTCAGCGAAGGCTTTCCCACCGCGCAGATGATGGTCTGCGGCGTGCTGGGCCCCAAGAGCAATGCGCACGGCCCCAACGAGTTCCTGCACGTGCCCTATGCCAAGAAGCTCACCGCCGCCGTGGCACAGGTGATCGCGGCATTGCCGGTGGCGTCGGCCTGATACCGGCCTACCCGCGCGCCTTCGATCCCACAAACCCCGCTCACGCCGAGCCGCCCCAGCGCCGCGCAGGCCTTGTCCGGGGTGCGCACGGGTGGGCGGATGGAAGAAGGGCACATCCCGGTGCGCTGCCGCGTCCGCGCCTGTCACCGCCCCCACCCTGCTCTTGCCTGTTTTTATTGCCCCCTCATCGCTGCTCCCCTATGTCCGAACTCGCCGTCTCGACCCTGCGCACCTTCACCGCCGCCGATGGCGAAAACCTGGCCATGCAGGACTGGGCCCTGGCACCCGGCGAACCCTGCCGCGGCACGGTGCTGCTGGTGCACGGCCTGGGTGAGCATGTGGGCCGCTACGACCCTGTCGCGCGCCGGCTCAACAGCTGGGGCTTCGCCGTGCGCGGCTACGACCAGTACGGCCACGGCGAGTCCGGTGGGCCGCGCGGCGGGCTGACCAGCGACATGCGCCTGCTGGCCGACCTGGCCGACATGGTGGACGCCACCCGCGCCCGCATGCCGGCCGGCCAGCCGCTGGTGCTGCTGGGCCACAGCATGGGCGGGCTGGTCGCGTCGCGTTTCGTGTCGCTGAACCTGCGGCCGGTGGATGCGCTGGTGCTGTCGTCCCCCGCACTGGACGCAGGGCTCGGCCCCGTGCAGAAGCTGCTGCTGGCCACGCTGCCGCGCCTGGCACCCAACCTGCGCGTGGGCAACGGGCTCGATGCGCAGTACCTCTCGCACGATCCGGCCGTGGTGGCCGCCTACCTGGCCGACCCGCTGTGCCATGACCGCATCAGCGCACGCCTGGCGCGCTTCATCGCCCAAGGCGGCCCCGCCACCGTGGCCTGCGCGGCGCACTGGACGGTGCCCACGCTGTTGATCTGGGCTGGCGCGGACAAGCTCGTCAACCCCGCTGGCAGCCGCGCCTTTGCGGCCGCCGCACCCGCGGCCGTGGTGCAGTCGCATTGCTTCGAGCCGCTGTACCACGAACTTTTCAATGAATGCCCCGAGCTGGCCGAGCCCGTGTTCGAACGGCTGCAGCGGTGGCTGGTGGCGCGGCACTCCGCGGCGGCCTGAGGCCGCCGCGCCAGCACTGCGGGTGGGCGCCGCGTCACTGCCAGCGGTGGAGCCGGTGCCAGGCCACCGTGCCGTAAACCCCTGCTGCATAAAGACACACCAGGACGACCATCACGAACAAACCGCCGCTGAGGCAGGCGTCCAGGCTGTCCACGACATCGGCCCAGGCCACGCCGCCATCGTCATCGTGCAGCAAGAGGTCGTTCCACACCCAAAGCGCCTTGGACAGCAGAAAGTAAGCCAGCATCAATGCCGCCGCGATACGGCTGCGCCAATGGATGCCCGCCGTGAGGCCCGCAGGGATCAACACCTCCAGCAGCAAGGGCCAGCTGAAAGGCACACCGTTCGTGCCCATGGCCGCGCCTGCAGTGACGGAGATGGTGAGGACGGTGGTCAGCAGCCCGGTGGCCGCCGCAGCATGGATGCAGCGCTGCGCCCTTCGCAAGGCCGGTGACGCTGGCGCTGGCTGCGGGGACTGCTGTGGCAGTGGGTGGGACGTTGCCGGCGCAGGCAGGTCAAAACCACCCGTTGTCATGGAGCACGACCTTCTTGTAGTAGTCGCGGTTGGCCATCATGCCGAACAGTGCAGCCCAGGCTCCGGTGTAGTGCACACCTTTGAGAACATGCCCGAACCCGGCCAGCGTGATGATCAACTCCAGCAGCAAAATGCCTGCAAATGCCATTCCCCAGTAAGCCAGCCCGCGCTTCCACATGCCCTTGGCGGCGTAGTAGAACGGGCCGAAGATGGCTGCCAGCAAATTGAAGTTGCAGGCCATGCGCTCGCGAAAGTTCAGTTCCTTGAGCTTGGGCATCTTCACGCCCCCTGCGCGTTCGATCAACGCGAAACGCTTTTGCCAGGCCTCCGACAACTCCACCGTGTCGGTGGCGCTGGCCGGGGCTGCGGGTTGGAAAGACGGCGTGCCGGTGTGGTCGGCGTTGGGTTGGCTCATGCTGAAAATCCCTCTCGTTGGTGTTGTGACGCGACATGCCTGCGCAGTGGCAGAGACGGCGGCACAAGATGCTAAGCGCACCACCTTGGGGAGGGCTGTGAGAACTTCTCTGAGCTGTGAAGAAAGGTAACCTGGCGCACCGGCACACACCGACGCACAGCGGCCCACATGCCCGGGAACCCTGCAGCGCTTGTTCAGTCAGCGCTACGTGCTTCTATTTTTGTAGCAAACCGCCCAGCATGCCGAACAGATCGTTGGCATTGCCAAACCCGCCTTGCGGTGCCTGGCCTTGGGGGCTCAACTGATCCACCAGGCCCGGCAGCACCTGGGCCAGTTGCCCGGCTGCGGCACCGGAGCCCACGCCCAGTTGCGCCGCGATCTGCGACAGCGGGCCGCTGCCCAGCACCTGCGACAGCTGATCGCCCGAGATCGCCTGGTTGGGCCCCGAGCCCAGCCACGACGCAATCACATTGCCCAGCCCCGCCTGCTGGAACTTGGCCATCAGGCCCGGCAGGCCACCCACGGGGCCGTCGTTGCTGATGAGGGACATCACCGCCTGGATGAGCTGCGGGTTCTGCGCCGCGAGGCTGATGAGCCCGCCCAGCCCATCGGCTGCACCGCCGTGGCTGGCAGCATTGGCGCTGCCCTGCGAGGCGTTGTTGATGACGGCACCCAAAACGGAATCGAGCAAGCCCATGGCGATCTCCTGCGCAAGACAACAAAAGGCAGATGTTACGCAGTCGGGGGCACGCCCTGTGTCAACAAAGGTGAATTCAGTGCTCTATCGCCCTGCATGTCTGGCGGCGCAGCGCCCTGGCTTCGACAGGCTCAGCCCGAACGGGTTGCGGTGGTTCAGCAACACAACGGCGGCACCCCTGTCCGCGCACGCCCGTCGACACCGGCGCGGCCCAAGCCAGTGCAGCCGCGCAAGGGCCGCCCCGCCGCGCTGGCGGCGTCCACCTTGGGGGAAGCGGCGAAGCCGCTCAGGGGGGCTACCTTATCTGCCGCTTTTCCAAAAGCGGTTCGCTCACGCCTTGCACACCCACCAGGCCCAGCACCGTGACCAGCGAGGTCTGCGCGCCCTTCCAGGCGTCGGTCAGGTCGATCCACTCCGACAGCGCATGAAAGCCGCCCGTCTTGCCCCCGCCCCCGATCACGATGGCCGGGATGCCCAGCGACATCGGCACATTGGCGTCGGTGCTGGCACCGCCCAGCACGGTGGTGCGTCCGAACGCGGTGTTGGCGCGCACGGCGGCCTCCACGATCACCGAGTCCGCCGCGGTGCGGCCACCCGGCCGGTCGCCGATGAGCTTGGTCGATGCCGACAGCGTGTTCACGCTCCAGCGTGCGTTCTCTTCCGCCACGGCGGCGTCGATGGCCGACAGCACCTGCTTTTCGGTAGCCAGCAGCGGCGCCATCTCGTCGGAGCGGATGTCCACCGCCATGCGCGCATCGGGCGCAATGGTGTTCACCGACGTGCCGCCGCCCACCGTGCCCACGGTGAAGGTGGTCTTGGGTGTTGCGGGCGTGCGGATCTCGGCGATCTTGGCGATCGCGCGGCCCATGCCGTGAATGGCACTGGGCACCTGGCCGAAGGCCGCGTAGCTGTGGCCGCCGGGGCCCTTGAAGGTCACCTCGTGGCGGTGGCTGCCCGTGCCCAGCACCAGCACCGTGCCGTCGGGCGCGGGCTCCAGCGCCACCATGCCGTCGATGTCCAGGTGCTCCTTGAACAGGTGCTTCATGCCGCGCAGGTTGCCCAGCTCTTCCTCGCCCACATTGCCGACGAACACCAGGTCGCCCACGGTGGCGATCTTCTGGTCGTTCAGCACCTTGAGCCACGACAGCAGCACGGCCAGGCCGCGCGTGTTGTCCGAAATGCCGGGCGCGTACAGCTTGCCGTCGCGCTCCTTGACCTTCACGTCGGTGCCGGCCGGGAACACCGTGTCCAGGTGCGCCGAGATCACGAGCTTGGGGCCGTGGCCCGTGCCCTTGCGGATGCCCACCACGTTGCCTTCGGCGTCGATGGCGGCACTCGTCAGGCCCAGGGCCTTCAGGCGCGCGAGGAACGCCTCGGCGCGCTTTTGCTCCTTGAACGGCGGCGCCTCGATCTCGGTCAGCATCTTGAGGTCATCGGTCGCGCGGTCATGGTCGGCCTTGACGGCGTCGAGCAGGCGTGCGACCTGCGGCGCGGCCATGAGCTGGGTGTAGGCCTTGTCCACCGCCGGGCGCAGCGTGGTGGGCGTGGGCGCGACGGCGCCCTGGGCAAGGGCGGCCACGGGGCCGAGCAACGCGGCAGCGGCCAGGGCCGCGGCGCCAGCCAGGGGAGTGAAGCGAAGGGTGCGGGCAGGGTTCTTCATGGTCAGACAAAAGAGGGCGAGACAAGGGATGCAGGCCAGCATGGCTTCATCGATGAAGCCCGTGGCACAGCACAAAATGCCATGCAATTGTTGGACCGATTCGCACCCGCCGGTTCTGCTTTAATCTGCCGAGCCGGCAGTTTTTCTTACACCTCATCGCATGCGCCACCACATCCCCAGCACTCGCGCCCTGCTCGTCTTCGACGCCGTGGCGCGCCACCACGGCGTGAGCAAGGCCGCCGAGGAGCTGTGCCTCACGCACAGCGCCGTCAGCCAGCAGCTGCGCCTGCTCGAAGGGCAGCTCGGCCTGCAGCTGGTGCAGCGCGGCGCGCGCGGCTCCACGCTCACCGACGTGGGGCGCCGCTACCACGCGCAGATCGTGGGCGACCTGCTGCGCCTGCAGAACCACACGCTCGAAGCCATGGCCCAGCGGCCCGACGGCGCGCGGCTGCTGGTGGGCTGCGTGCCCGTGTTCGCCGAGCGCTGGCTGCTGCCGCGCCTGCCCACCTTCCTGGCCGCGCACAAGGCCTGCAGCCTGCACCTGCAGGTCTACCCCACGCACACCTACATGCAGGAGGTCCCCTTCGACGTGGCCGTGCAGTACAGCGATGCGGCCTGGCCCGGCGCGCAGCCCGTGCCGCTGATGAGCGAGGTCTGCGTGGCGGTGTGCGCACCCGCGTCGCGCCACCGCCGCGCCATGGAGCGCAAGGACTTCCGCGCCGTGCCGCTGCTGCAGCTGAGCTCGCGGCTGGGCGCGTGGGACGCATGGTTCAGCCGCGCCGGCATCACCCGCGTGCCGGCGCACAGCCTGGGCGGCCACCGCTTCGATCTGTTCTCCATGCTGGTCGAGGCCGTGCGCGCCGACCTGGGCGTGGGCCTGGTGCCGCGCTACTTCGTGGAGCGCGAGCTGCAGTCGGGCGAGCTGGTGCTGGCCCACCCGCACCACGACAGCGACGCGCGCGGCTACAGCCTCTTCGTCGCGCAGGACCGGCGGGAGGACGCGGCCGTCGATGCCTTCGTGCAGTGGCTCATGGCCGCGGTGCAGGACCAGGGCCGGGCGGGATAGCGCGCCGGCGCTGCACCGCCAGCCAGGCGAGCGCGAGGCCCGTGACCGCCATCGGCACGAGCGAGCCGGCATTGAGCAGCGTCCAGCCCTGCGTGGTGACCAGCACGCCCGACGCGAACGAGCTCATCGCCAGCGTGCCGAACACGCAGAAATTGATGGCGGCCTGCGCGCGGTCCTTCTCTTCGGGCCGGTAGGCCGTCATCGACAGGGTGGTGGCGCCGGTGAAAAGAAAATTCCAGCCCACGCCCAGCAGAAACAGCGCAATGCCGAAGTGGTGCAGCTCGATGCCCATCAGCGCCACGGCCACGCAGGCGAGGTTGAGCAGCACGCCCGCGCCCATGATGGGCAGCACGCCCAGGCGCTTGATGAGGTGGCCGGTGAAGAATCCCGGCGCGAACATGCCGATCACATGCCACTCCAGCACCAGCGCCGAGTCGTTGAAGCCGAAGCCGCACACCTGCATCGCCAGCGGTGTGGCGGCCATGAGCAGGTTCATCACGCCATAGCCCAGCGCGGCCCCCAGGATGGCCACCACGAACACCGGCTGTCGCATCAGCTCGGACAGCGGCCTGCCCTGTACGGGCTGGCCAGCGGCGTCGCGCGGCGCAGCGCGTGGCGCGAACCGTATCGCGGCCATGCACAGCATCGACAGCAGCGCCACCCCCATCAGAGCGACATAGGCGCCCGCAAACGGTACGGGAAACAGCGTGCGCGTGGCGCTGGCCAGGTTGGGCCCGGCCACCGCGCCCAGCAGGCCCCCGGCCAGCACCAGGGACACGGCCTTTTCGCGGTAGTCCGGCGCGGTCAGCTCGGCAGCCGCAAAGCGGTACAGGCTGCCGTTGGCGCTGTAGTACCCCGCCACCAAGGTGGCCGCGCACAGCATCCAGAAGTGGGCCTGGAAGGCCGCCCACGCGCACAGCCCGCAAGACACCACGGCCACGGCCAGCCCGATCTGGAACGACGCCCGCCGCCCCCAGCGCGCCTGCGTGCGCGCCACCAGCGGCGTGGAGAGTGCGGCACCCACCACGTAGCCCATCACGGGCAGCGTGGCCATCCAGCCGAAGGGCGCCAGCTGCAGCCCCACCAGACCGTTGATGGCGATGAATACGACGTTGTTGGTCAGGAAAAGGCCCTGGCACAGGGCCAGCAGCCAGAGGTTCTTGTTCACTTTGATGGAGGGCAGGGAAGGCGCAGGCCAAGGGGTTGAAGGGGGGCCGAGTGTCGAGCGGGATCGGCCCCAGCCCCGAGCGCATGGCTGTGGGATTGTGCACGGCGGGTGGACCAAGGGCCGGCGGCGCGCGCCGGGGCCTGGGCAGGGTGCCAGCTCCCGGACTGGCTGGACGAGTCGCGCGGACGACATGCGCGCCCGGCGTTGTTTGCGACGCTGCGCCAGCCCCGATGAAGAGGGCCCTGCACCGGCACCCACGAATGCCGCGATGCAGCACAGCGCACCTCCCAGGAGACAACGGCAATGCAACAGCAGCACCCGCCCGGCAGCATGATGGACCGGCCCTTACTGGTCTCGGCCATCCTCGAGCACGGTGAGCACCAGTACGGCGGCCAGCAGATCGTCTCGCGCAATACCGAGGATGGCGGCCTGCACCGCTACCGGTTCGCCGACCTGGCCCGGAGCGCCCGACAGCTGGCCAACGCACTGCAGGCGCTGGGCCTGCGCCCCGGCACCGTGGTGGGGTCGCTCGCCTGGAACAACCACCGCCACCTGGAGGCGTACTACGCGTATCCGGCAGCGGCATGGTCATGCACACCTGCAACCCGCGTCTGCACAGTGAGCAGCTGGCCTACATCGTCAACCACGCCGATGACGAGGTGGTGCTGTTCGACACCACCTTCGCCCCGCTGGTGCGCGCCATTGCGCACGCCTGTCCGCGGGTGCGCCACTGGATCGCACTGTGCGATGCGCCCGCGCTCGCCGCCATCGACCTCGACGGCGTGCCGTCCGTGCGGGCCTACGAGCCGTGGATCGCAGAGCACAGCGACCGCTTCGACTGGCCCGAATGCGATGAGAGATCCGGCGCGGCCCTGTGCTACACGTCTGGCACCACGGGCAACCCCAAGGGCGTGCTGTACTCGCACCGGGCCCTTGCGCTGAGTGCCCTGTCCGCGTGCCTGCCCGGCGTGCTCAGCATCAGCGCGCAGGAGACGGTACTGCCCGTGGTGCCCATGTTCCACATCAACGCATGGTGCCTGCCCTACGCGGCTTTGATCGGTGGGGCCAAGCTCGTGCTGCCGGGCCCGCGGCTGGATGCCGCCAGCCTGTACGAGCTGATGGAGACCGAGCGTGTCACGGTGAGTGCCGGCGTGCCCACCATCTGGATGGGGCTGATCCAGTACGTGGAGCAACACCAGCTGCGCTTTACCACCATGCGCCGCACGGGCGTGGGAGGCTCGGCCATGCCCAAGGCGCTGATCGCCAAGTTCAACGACGTGTTCGATGTGGAGGTGCGCCACGGCTGGGGCATGACCGAATCCACCGCCATCGCCACCATGAGCAGCCTGGGCGCACAGGACGTGGGCCTGTCGCCCGCCGAGCGCCACGCCCTGGTCGCCAGGCAGGGCAAGTCGGTGTTCGGCATCGAGCTCAAGCTGGTGGACGAAAACGGCGCCACGCTGCCACGCGATGGGGCCGCGCAGGGCGAGCTGATGGTGCGCGGCCAGTGGATCGTAGAGCGTTATCACAAGGCCGAGCGCTCCGCGCTGGTGGATGGGTGGTTCCCGACCGGCGACATCGCCACCATCGACGCGCAAGGCGTGGTGCAGATCCGCGACCGCACCAAGGACGTCATCAAGTCCGGCGGCGAGTGGATCAGCTCCATCGACCTGGAAAACGCTGCCGTGGCCCACCCCGCTGTGGCCATGGCCGCCGTGATCGGTGTGCGGCACCCGAAGTGGGACGAGCGCCCCTTGCTGTTCATCGTGCGCAAGCCCGGCCAGGCGCTGGACAAGCCACAGATCCTGGATTTTCTGGCCGAGCGGGTGGCCAAGTGGTGGCTGCCGGACGATGTCCTGTTCGTGGACAGCCTGCCGCTGGGCGGCACGGGCAAGGTCCAGAAAAACGAGCTGCGGCAGCGGCATGGCAACGCCTTCAGTGGTGACTGAGCGCTGACCGCTGTCCACTGACCGCTGACCGCTGACCACTCGCAGATTGATGGATCGACGGATCGACTGATGGATTCACGCGACGGATCTTTTTTGCACACCACAACCCCAGGAGACAACCATGAACACGGTCCAGAGGAAATGGCTCAAGGCTTGCGCATGCGCCGCGGCGCTGGTGATGGCGGCGCACGCCGGGGCGGCCGAGACGGTCAAGATCGGCTTCATCGACTTGCTGTCGGGCCCGTTCGCGCTCACGGGCCAGAGCTCGCTCAACCAGCTGCGCGAGGTGGTCTCTCAGGTCAACGCCAAGGCGGGACCCAACGAGCCGAAGTTCGAGGTGGTGGATTTTGACAACAAGGGCACCCCGCAAGAGAGCCTCAACGCGCTGAAGGCGGCTACTGACCGCGGCATCCGCTACGTCACCCAGGGCGGCGGATCGGGTGCGGCCCTGGCGCTGGTGGATGCACTCAACAAGCTGGCCGAGCGGGACCCGGAGCGGGCGACGGTCTACCTCAACTACGCCGCCATGGACCCGCAGCTCACCAACGAGCGCTGCAGCTTCTGGCACTTCAGGTTCTATCCCTCCAGCGAAATGAAGATGGAGGCGCTGACCACCTACCTGCAGGGCCGCAGCGATGTGAAGCGTGTCTACCTGCTCAACCAGGACTACACCCATGGCCGCCAGGTGTCCAAGGCCGCCAAGGAATACCTGGCCCGCAAGCGGCCGGACATCGAGGTGGTGGGCGACGATTTCGTGCCCATCGCCCAGACGCGCGACTTTGCCCCCTTCGTGGCCAAGATCGCCGCCGCCAAGGCCGACACGGTCATCACCTCCAACTGGGGCAGCGACCTCACGCTGCTGTTCAAGTCCTCCCGCGACTACGGCCTGAACATCAACTACTTCACGCTCAACGCCAACAACCCCGGCACCCCTGCGCAGATCGGGCCGTGGGGCGAAGGCAAGGTCGGGGTGATCTGGAACTGGGTGCACAACGCGCCGACCCCCGAGCTCGAAAAGATCTACGTGGACTACAAGAAAAAAACCGGTGACGACTTCGTGTTCGCTGCGCACTGGAACACCATGCACATGCTGCGCGAGGCCATGCGCAAGGCGCAGTCCACCGATGCGAAAAAGGTCGCGCTGGCGTTGGAGGGGATGACGTTCAAGAGCCCCATGGGCGAGGTGCGCATGCGCAAGAGCGACCACCAGCTCGAAGCGCCGCTGTACCTGGGCATCTGGGCCAAGCAGGGCAGCAAAGGCGTGAAGTACGACGCCGAGAAGACCGGCTATGGTTTCCGGTCGGAAGTGGCCTGGGATTCGTACATCAGCGCGCAACCTACTTCGTGCCAGATGAAGAGGCCGTCCTGAAGCCGGGAGCCTGAAACCGGACTGGCGCAGTGCCGTGTCAGTCCCGTCCCCTTCGGCCACCCTGGCCGCCTTCTTTCAGGCCAGGTTCGCAGCGCTGAGCGTGCTGCGCGGCCGGCCTGGCGACGAGGCTATCTCGCACGCCGCACCGGCAGGATTCACACGGCAGCAAATTCGATGGCGGCGCCGTGCGTGCGTGTGGTGGTGGGAGCCACGGGAACATCACCCGTGGTGCCCAGCACCAGCGCATAGGGGCCCTCGCCACGGGTGTCCAGCCGGGCTGCGGCCGATTCCCCCGCACCACCCGGCAGCGGCCCGGCCTGCGTCAGCACCAGCGTGCTGCGCCCCAACGTCACCGTACCCACCCGCGCACCCGTGCCGGGCTGCAGAAAAGGCGCGCTCACGTTGGCGGCCTGGGCCTCGCCCAGCAGGGCGCGGTAGTGGGCCAGGCTGGCGTCCAGGTCCTTCACGGCCAGGGCCAGGCTGGTCACGCCGCGGGCGCCGTTGGGGTGCACGCGGGCGTCGCCTTCGGGCACGCGCAGGGCGCGCGGGGTCTGGTCGCCGCACAAGAAGGGCAGGTCGTGCGACGGGGGGCGTGCCGTCTGCCACTGCAGGCGCTCGCCATCAGGCCGCACGCGGCCGCCGTCGTGGGGGCCGCTGTAGGCCAGGCCCCGGTCCTTGGCGCCGGCCACCGTGGTGGCAGTGTCGGGCGGCAGCAGCGCAAAGTCCACGATGCCGTCGCCGTGCGCGTTCAGCAGTTCCCACCAGCGCTCGCCGGGCGATGGCGAGCGCCAGGCGATCAGCTCAAAGTAGGAGCCGTCCGCAAAGACGACCAGCGCGTTGTAGGTGGGCCGGCCCGGGTGGTCGCCGCCCTGCAGCACGTTGAATCCGAGGGCGCGGTAGTCGGCGATGGTCTGGTCCAGATCCTTCACCGCGATCACGATGTGGTCGAGTGTCAATGCCATGGGGGCTGTGTTCCTTGCGGGGTCAATGGGTGGTAAATGGGTCGACGTGCGTTCAGTCGGTGATCACGCGGGCACGGCTTCGGCGGGCTGTGCGGCGGGCTGCGCTGTGGCGGCGCTGGAGTTGGTCAGCGCCACGCTGGCGCGCACCTGCTGCGGGTTGCGCAGCAGGTTCAGGATGGGGCAGGTGCGCTCCACCGCTTCGAACAGTGCGTCGATGTCGGCCCGGCTCGCGGGCGAATCGATGTGCACGGTGTAGGCGATGTCGTGCGGCCAGATGGGCGTCTCTTCGTGCCCGGGCTTGCCGCCGCGCGGGTCGATCACGCCGGTGACCTCGACCTCCAGGCTGGTCAACGGCACCTGGCGCGAGGCGGCCTGGATCAAGAAGATGTGCGTCACGCAGCTGCCCAGCACACCGAGCTGCAGCTCGGGCGAACTGGGGCCCAGGTTGTAGCCCGCGAAGTCGGGCGGGCTGTCGCTGATGACCTGGTGGTCGCGGATGCGGATGCGGCGCACGCCGCTGCGGCCTTCGGCGCTCACGCGGGCTTTCAGCGCCGCGGGCTGTGCGGTGCCGCGCTCGATGGCTGCGTCGCGCGCCAGCACGGCAGCGCGTTTTTCGGCCAGGTAGTCGTTGAGGTGGGCATGAAGCTGGGGCATGGCGGGGTGCTTTCTGCTGCTGGCCGCCGCGGACATCGGGCGCAATACAAGCAGCGTGTTGCCGCCATTGTGGAAAGCCGCGCACCCCCACGCCAACAAAGAAAACCGCGCTCGCATATGCGGGTTCCGGATAAGCGCGCGGGCTTGTTCACTGCATTGTTTTGCGCATATCGATGCTACTTAATACATGCCTGCAACCGCCCTTGCGCCGATAGCATGAATACATATGAACTGGCCCGCCGCAGTGCGCACACCGCGCTGCAGCCTGTGACAACAGGTCCGCAAGGACGGCGCCGGATGTGTCATTCCAATGCCGGTACGGCGACGAGGTCATCACGTGTTTTTCGCAAAAAAGAAGTCGGTGGGATGGTGGGCTGCGGGTGCAGTCGCCGTGGCGGTAGGGGTGCTGTTGGCTGGCTGCTCCAAGCAGGGCAGCGAGCCCGCCGCGACCGCAGGTGCCAGTGCCGACCAGCCGGTGCAGGGCGGCACGCTGGTCTACCTGGAGCAGCAGGCGCACACCAACCTGTACCCGCCAGCGGGGGGCTTCTACCCGAACGGCGGCATCCTCAACCAGATCACCGACAAGCTCACCTACCAGGACCCGAAGACGCTGCAGATCCAGCCCTGGATCGCCGAGTCGTGGACCGTGAACGACACCGCCACCGAGTACACCTTCAAATTGAAAAAAGGTGTGACCTTCTCCGACGGCACCCCGCTCGATGCTGCTGCCGTGGCCAGGAACTACGACACCTACGGCCTGGGCAACAAGGAGCTCAAGCTGCCCGTGTCCGAGGTGATCAACAACTACGACAAGAGCGAGGTGGTGGACCCGCTCACCGTCAAGTTCTACTTCAAGAAGCCCTCGCCGGGCTTTCTGCAGGGCACGTCCGTCATTGGCTCAGGCCTGGTGTCGCTGGCCACGCTGGCACGGCCGTTTGAAGAGCTGGGCGATGCGACGAAGATCATCGGCTCGGGGCCCTTCGTGGTGACGGCCGAGACGCTGGGCAAGGAGCTCACGCTCACCGCCCGCAAGGAATACACCTGGGGCCCCGCCCAGCACGCCCACCAGGGCCGTGCGCGGCTCGATGAGATCAAGCTCATCGTCACGCCCGAAGACAGCGTGCGCATCGGCGCGCTGCTGTCGGGCCAGGCGGGCTTCATCCGCCAGGTGCAGGCCTATGACGAAAAGCGCGTGCAGGACCAGAAGTTCGAGATCTACGCACCTTCCACGCGCGGCGTGAACAACAGCGTGGTCTTTCGCCCCGACAACGCGCTGGTGGCCGATGTGAAGGTGCGTCAGGCGCTGCTGTACGCCACCAACACCAAGGAGATCGTGCAGACGCTGTTCTCGGCCAACTACCCGCAGGCCACCTCGGTCATCGCGTCCACCGCGCTGGGCTATGTGAACCTGTCGGCCAAGCTGGGCTACGACGAGGCCAAGGCCAAACAGCTGCTCGACGACGCCGGCTGGAAGCTCAATGCCAACGGCCTGCGCGAGAAGGACGGCAAGGAGCTGGTGCTGGCCGCGTACGAGTCGCTGCCGCAGCCGCAGAACAAGGAAACCCTGCAGCTCGTGGCGCAGCAGTGGGCCAAGGTGGGCGTCAAGCTCAACGTGCTGGCGGGCGACGCCGGCAGCCGCGTGGTGGACAACCTCGACCCCGAGAAGACCCCCGTATCCCCCGGCATGGTGGGCCGTGCCGACCCCGACGTGATCAAGAGCAACTACTACCCCACCAACCGCAACGTGCTGCTGCAAAAGGGCGGTGTGAGCGGCAAGGTCAAGGCGTTTGAGGACACGAAGCTCAACGGCCTGCTCGACGCCATCGCCGCCGAGACCGACGCGGCCAAGCGCCTGGCGCTCACGGCCGATGTGCAGAACTACCTGATCGACCAGGCGTATGTGATCCCGGTGTTCGAGGAGCCGCAGGCCTTTGCAGGATCACCGTCGGTGAAGGGCGTGGGCTTTGAGGCGGTGGGCCGACCCAGCTTCTACGGCACGTGGATCGCCGCAAGACATTGACTCCCCCTGAGTCGCTGCGCGCCTTCCCCCTGGGGGGGACGCCACCGGTGGACCGGCGAAGCCGGCTCCACGGTGGCACTGGCTTGGGACGCGCCAGTTTCTAACGCTGTGCGGCTGCTGGCTGCTGCTGTTGCTTTTGCTGAAGGAGTGACTTCCATGTTCAAGTACCTTGTCCATCGCACGGGCCAGGCCCTGCTGGTGCTGTGGGCGGCGTTCACCGCGTCGTTCGTGCTGCTGCAGTTGCTGCCGGGCGATGCGATTTTGATCAAGTTCCTGAACCCTGAGTTTGGCCTGGGCCCGCAGGAAATCGCGGACATCCGTGCGGCCTACGGCGCGGACACGTCGGTGTGGCAGCAGTACCGGCACACGCTGCTGGGCTTTTTCAGCGGCAACTTCGGGTATTCGGTGCAGGCGGGGGTGCCGGTGAGCCAGGGCTTGGCCACCAACCTGCCGCCCACGCTGCGCCTGGCGGGGCTGGGCTTTGCGGCGGCGCTGCTGCTGGCGGTGGTCCTCGCGTTTGCCTCGCAGCTCACGCGCTGGGGCTGGCTGCGCTCGGCGCTGCAGTCGCTGCCTTCGCTGTTCATCTCGGTGCCGGTGTTCTGGCTGGGGATCATGCTGATCCAGGTGGTGTCGTTCCGCCTGGGGTGGATTCCGGTGATCAACCCCGGCAAGTGGCAGGGCCTGGTGCTGCCCACGCTCACGCTCGCCATTCCCATCGCCGCGCCGCTGGCGCAGATTTTGATCCGCAACATCGACGAAGTGCTCACGCAGCCCTTTGTGGCCGTGGCGCGGGCCAAGGGCGCGACGCGCCCCTGGGTGCTGTGGAAGCACGTGGCGCGCAACGCGGTGCTGCCCACGCTGACCATCGCGGGCGTGCTGTTCGGCGAGCTGCTGGCGGGCGCTGTGGTGACCGAGGCGGTGTTCGGCCTCAACGGCCTGGGCAGCCTCACGCAGCAGGCGGTGGGCAACCAGGACACCGCGGTGCTGCAGGCGGTGGTGGTGGTCTCGGCCACGGCCTTCGTGTTCATCAACCTGGTGGTGGACCTGCTGTACCCCGTGTTCGACCCCCGCCTGCGTTCGCGCCTGGGCACCTGAGGAGATCCCGCATGACCACCACGTCTTCCACCGCCGACCTGGGCGTTTTCACGGGCACCGCGCAGCCGGCCCCGCACCGCTTCGAGCGCGCCGTGGCAGCGCCCGCCGCTGTCGTGGTGCCCACGGCGCCCATCCCTGCCGCCCCGCCGCCGCACACACACGGGGGCACGTGGGGCCAACGCCTGGTGCAGCGCGCGCGCAGCGCACCCATCAGCCTGTGGCTGGCCTGGGGCGTGATCGCACTGGTGGCGCTGTGGGCTGTCGCGCCCGGTGTCTTCACCAGCTACAGCGCCACGGTGGGCGTGGCCGGCCAGCAGCTGCAGGCGCCGTCGGCCGCGCACTGGCTGGGCACCGATGCGCTGGGCCGCGACGGCTATGCGCGCCTGGTGTTCGGTGCGGTGCATTCGCTGTCGGGCGCGTTCCTGGCAGTGGCCGTGGGGCTGGTGCTGGGCACGCTGCTGGGCGTGCTGGCGGGCTCCATCGGCGGCTGGGTGGAGGACGTGATCATGCGCACCGTCGACGTGCTGCTGTCGGTGCCTGCGCTGCTGCTGTCGCTGTCCATCATCATCATCCTGGGCTTTGGCACGCTGAACGCCGCAGTGGCGGTGGGCGTGGCGTCGGTCGCCAGCTTTGCGCGGCTGACCCGGTCCGAGGTGGTGCGCGTGCGCCGCTCCGACTATGTGGAGGCAGCCTTCGGCAGCGGCGGGCGCTTTGGCGCTGTGCTGTGGCGCCATGTGCTGCCCAACTCGCTGACCTCGGTGATTGCCATGGCGGCGCTGCAGTTCGGTTCGGCCATTTTGTCAATCTCGACGCTCGGCTTCCTGGGCTACGGCGCGCCGCCACCCACGCCCGAGTGGGGCCTGCTCATCGCCGAGGGGCGCAACTACATCTCGACGGCCTGGTGGCTCACCACCGTGCCGGGGCTGGTGGTGGTGGCCGTGGTGCTGGCGGCCAACCGCATCAGCGCGGCGTTGACGAAGGGGCGCGCATGACCACCATCGCCCAGGCCGTGGCGCAGCCGCCGGTGCTGGAGGTGGAGAACCTCTCCATCGCCTACCGCGACAAGGACCACGAACAGCGGGTGGTGCACGGCGTGTCGTTCGCCATCGCGCCCGGCGAGGTCGTGGCGCTGGTGGGCGAGTCGGGCTCCGGCAAGACCACCACCGCGCAGGCCCTCATCGGCCTGCTCGCCGACAACGGCCGGGTGGAGCAAGGCGCGATCCGGCTCAACGGCACGGACATCGCCGGGTGGTCGCCCGACCGCTTCGACACGGTGCGCGGCCGCGTGCTCAGCCTCATCCCGCAGGACCCGACCAGCTCGCTCAACCCCGTGCGCACGGTGGGCGAGCAGGTGGGCGAGATCTTGAAGATCCACCGCTACGGCGACCGCCAGGCCATCGCGCGGCGCGTGGTCGAGCTGCTGGCCAAGGTGGGCCTGTCGCAGCCCGAGCTGCGTGCGCGGCAGTACCCGCACGAGCTGTCGGGCGGCATGAAGCAGCGGGTGCTGATCGCCATTGCCATTGCGCTGCAGCCCGCGCTCATCATTGCCGACGAGCCCACCAGCGCGCTCGACGTGACGGTGCAGCGGCGCATCCTCGACCTCATTGACGAGCTGCGCAGCGAGTTCGGCACCGCCGTGCTGCTGGTCACGCACGACCTGGGCGTGGCGGCCGACCGCGCCAACTGGCTGGTGGTGCTGCAGGGCGGGCGCATCCAGGAGCAGGGCGACACCGCCAGCGTGCTGCGCAACCCGCACAGCGCCTACACGCGCAAGCTGCTGGCCGATGCGCCGTCGCTTGCGCAGGGCGCGTTTCGCCCGGCCCGTACCGCCGCCGCCAACGACGCGCCCGAGCGGCCCGAGGACTTCGCCATCGTGGTGGACGGCCTGGTGCACGACTTCGACGTGGCCGGGCGCAAGGAGCCGTTCCGCGCGGTGGACGGCGTGTCGTTCCGCGTGCGGCGCGGCACCACACACGCTATCGTGGGCGAGTCGGGCTCGGGCAAGACCACCACCATCCGCGACGTGGTGGGCTTTCGCCAGCCCACGGCGGGCCGCATCGTCATCGAGGGCACGGACCTCACCACCCTGCGTGGCGAGGCGCTGCGGCAGTTCCGCCGCACGGTGCAGCTGGTCTACCAGAACCCGTTCAGCTCTCTGGACCCGCGCCAGACCATCTTCCAGATCATCGAAGAGCCCCTGCTCAATTTCGCGCCGCTGCCCATTGCCGAGCGCGCACGCCGCGTGCACGACATCCTGGCCCGCGTGGGCCTGCCGCCGGCCGTGCTGGAGCGCCGCCCGCGCGCCCTGTCGGGCGGCCAGCGCCAGCGCGTGGCCATTGCGCGCGCCTTGGTGCTGCAGCCGCGCGTGCTGGTGCTCGACGAGGCGGTGTCGGCCCTGGACGTGACCGTGCAGGCGCAGATCCTGGCGCTGCTGGAGACGCTGCAGCGCGACCTGGGCCTGA
Source organism: Acidovorax sp. NPDC077693 (assembly GCF_044542805.1). Taxonomy (NCBI): domain Bacteria; kingdom Pseudomonadati; phylum Pseudomonadota; class Betaproteobacteria; order Burkholderiales; family Comamonadaceae; genus Acidovorax; species Acidovorax sp. NPDC077693. Next base: position 49,030 of record NZ_JBITVD010000019.1, read on the forward strand.
CCTACCTCTTCATCTCGCACGACCTGGCCGTGGTGCGCCAGATTGCGGACACCGTCTCGGTGCTGCAGGGCGGCCGCCAGGTGGACGCGGGCCGCGTGGAAGACGTGTTCCTGCGCCCTGGCAGCGACTACACGCGCGAACTCATCGACGCCATCCCCGGCAAGAAAAACATCCACCCTCACCATGACCCTCTCGACACTCACAGCACCCACACTACCCAAGCGCCTGGGCTTCTTCAGCAGGCTGCTTGACGACGCGCCTGCGGGCGAACGCTACCGGCTGGTGACCGAGCAGATCGCCCATGCCGAGGCCTTCGGCTTCGACTCCGCCTGGGTGGCGCAGCACCACTTTCATGAACACGAAGGCGGCCTGCCCTCGCCCTTCGTCTTTCTGGCCCACGTGGCGGCGCGCACGCGGCGCATCCGCCTGGGCACCGGCATCGTGACCCTGCCCATGGAGAACGCGGTGCGCGTGGCCGAGGACGCCATCGTGCTCGACCTGCTCTCGGGCGGGCGGCTGGAGCTGGGCGTGGGCACGGGCGGCACGCCCGAGTCGTTCGCCGCGTTCGGCATCACCAGCGATGACCGCAGCGCGGTCTATGCGCGCCACCTGGCCCTGGTGCGGGACGCATGGGCCGGCAGGCCCCTGCCCGGTGGCGACCGGCTGTACCCGGCGGCCGAGCAGCTGCTGGGCCGCGTCTGGCAGGCCACGTTCTCGGTGGCGGGCGGCGAGCGCGCGGGGCAGGCGGGCGACGGGCTGATGCTGTCGCGCACCCAGCCGCGCACGGCCGAGGCACCGGGCGCCGCGCTGCACGACCTGCAGCACCCCATCATCGACGCCTACCTGGCCGCACTGCCCGGCGGCGCCACGCCGCGCATCGTCGGCTCGCGCAGCCTGTTCGTGGCCGACGACCGCAAGGAGGCACTGCGCTTGGCGGATGTGGGCCTGCGCCGTGCGGCCGCGCGTTTTGCCGCGGCCGCGCTGCAACCCGGCCAGGCACCGCGTCCCGGGCCCGACGCGCCCCTGGAGACATTGATTGCCGCGTACGACGTGCACGTGGGCACGCCTGACGATGTGATCGCCACGCTGCAGGCCGACACGGCGCTGGCGCGCGCCACCGACATCGTGTTCCAGGTGCATTCGGTGGACCCGCCGCACGCGCACATCCTGCGCTCCATCGAACTCACGGCCACGCGCGTCGCGCCGGCGCTGGGCTGGGTGCGCAAGCACACGGGCGCTGCCAACACCACTCCCACCACTGCAGCCGCAACCACAACGGCACCAACACCCACACCAACAACACCCACAGCTTCCTCCACCCGCACCGAGGCCATCGCATGAGCACCCCTGCCCCCATTCCCTCCCCCAGCGCAACGCCGCCCACTGCGGCACTGCCCGACGTGATCGACCTGCTCGCGGGCATCGAGCCCGGCGACCACCTGGACACCATCCGCCGCCACCGGCTCGATGCGCGCACGCATGCGCAAGAGAGTTACCGCGCGCTGTTCGCGCCCACCGCGCCGGCGCCGGGCACTGTCACGCTGGCCGAGCGCCTGGCGGTTGCGGCATTTGTCGCAGGCCTGCACCAGCAGGCCGACGCAGCGGCGTTCTATGCCGCCGCGCTGGTGGCGCAGGACGCGGGTGCAGGGCTGGCCCAGGCGATTGCAGCCGAGGTCAGCCGGGGCGCGGCGCAGGGCCCGTACGGCCACTACCCCGCCGGCCCGCTGAGCCGCGAAAACACCGACGGCTCCGCCTACGCCGTGGGCGAGGCGCAGCGCGCCGTGCTGGGCCTGCGGCTGTCGGCGGGCCTGGCGCATGCGCACCTGCTCACCTTCCACCCGCGCGACGCGAGCCCCGAGGCCTTGCAGGCGCTGCTGGACGCAGGTTGGTCGGCCACCGACGTCGTGGTGCTGTCGCAGCTCGTGGCGTTCCTGTCGTTCCAGATCCGCGTGGTCGTGGGCCTGCGCCTGCTTGCAGCGCATCCGGCACCTGCCGCGTCGTCGTCCACCCCCCACACCGCAGAGGCCCAGCCATGAGCGATGCCGCCGTCATCACCCACCCCGACAACCATGAGCCCACGGCCTTCACGCAGGCGCAGCTCGAATGGCTGCCCTGGCTGCCCCCGCTGGCCGAGGACGAGTTGACCGAGCGCCACTACGCCGGCCTGGTGGACGCCGCACGCGCCAAGTCGCCGTACTTTCGCCTGCTGGCGCGCGACCCGGACACGCTGGGCGCGCGCACCCGCACCGACAAGGACATCTTCTACAACCCGGATGCAGGGCTGCCCCGGGCGGAGCGCGAGCTGTCGGCCACGGCCACCTCGCGGGCCAACGGCTGCATCTACTGCGCGTCGGTGCATGCGCGCTTTGCCGCGCACTTCTCGCACCGCCAGGCCGATGTGCAGCGCCTGCTGGACGAGGGTGTCGGGGCCGATCTCGACCCGCGCTGGAACGCCATCGTCGCGGCCTCGGTGGCCCTCACGGCGACCCCCGCGGCGCTGGACGGGACCCATATCGAAAGCCTGCGCGCTGCAGGGCTCGACGACTTCGCGATCTCCGACGCGCTGCACGGCGCGGCGTTCTTCAACTGGGCCAACCGGCTGATGCTGTCGCTGGGGGAGCCGCAGCAGCAGACTGCGGCGGCTGCGGCCTGAAGCGGGTGATGATCGATCTTCCCTGCGCTGAGTGATCGACCTCGGACCTATGGGGCGGGCCACTCCGGTTTGCTTTCCGTTCCACTTCGGCCACTTCGGCCACTTCGGCCACTTCGGCCGCTTAGGCCCATTTCGGTCATGGCCTCCCACCATCGCTCACTCCCCCAACCGTTCGGACTGAGCCTGTCGAAGCCCTGCGCGGCGCTTCGACAGGCTCAGCTCGAACGGTGGGTGGTTGGGTTGGGCGAGGTTAGGTTGCGTGAGGTTGGGTGAGATTGGGTGAGATTGGGTGAGGTTCGCTGGGCTCGGTGGGGTGCGACGGCATCCAGGGCCGCAGCCAGCCTCAGCCCAACAATCCCTTGGGCACCTTGTCCGCCTTCTTCTCCACCGGGTTGGCCGTGAGCCACTGCGGCGCGTACTGGCGCATGAACTCCTTGGCCTTGTCCTGCCGGGCCGTGAGCCAGGCGTCGTAGGCGCCTTCGTTCAGGATGGCGGGCATGCTCTTTTCGCTGCCGGGCTGCTGGTAGCGGTGCAGCAGCGCGTGGTTGTTGGCGTTCACGGTGAGCAGGCAGTAGCTCACGATGACTTCGCCGTCGCTACCCTGCCAGCGCGCCCACAGGCCCGCCACGCCCATGGGCTTGCCGTCCACCCGCGAGATGCGGGTGGGCAGGGCCTTGCCGGCGCGGTAGTCGTCTTCGTAGAACGCCTGCATGGGCACGATGCAGCGCTGGCCCTTGAGCCATGCGTCGCGGAACGCGGTGCCGGTGGAGGCGAGGTCGGACTTGGCGTTGACCAGCTTGGGCGCGCGCAGCTTCGCGTCGGATGCGGACTTGACCCAGTGCGGCACCAGGCCCCACTGCGCAGGCACGAACACGCGGGTGGTCGCAGCGGTGGCTGCGGCAGTGCCTTCGCCGGGGGCGGCTGCCTCTGCCTCGGCAGCGGCAGCTTCCGCGTCCTGGGCGCTGTCGCCGGGGGCCTCGACGGCGGCGGCGGTGGTCGCTGCAGTCGGGTTGGCAATGGCGGCGGCGGTGGCGGCGTGGACGATGAAGCCCCCGGGCTTGCGCGGCCACAGGTGGCGCTCGCCGGGATCGGCGGGGGGCTCCACGGCGAACGCCTCGCGGTAGGTGTCGGCGGGGTGCAGGGTTTCGTAGTGCGTGCTCATGGTGCGATGGTACCGGGCTGTGCCGAGGTTTCCATTAAAAATGCCCGCTACCGCTGAATTGGCAAGCGCGGGTAGCTATCAAAAAAGGAGTGCCTTTGCGCGGCCAAGTGTGGAGCTGTGATGCTGTGGAGCTGCGGCACCGGTGGCCCGCCTGAGGCACCTTGGCGCTTGCCTGGCCGTGGCCACCGGTGCGCCTGCAGGCGCTCAGGCGCGGGCGCCGAGCGGCTGGCCGGGGCCTTTGCCGCCGGCGCGCGGGTGGATCGGGGCGACGACGATGCGGTTGCGCCCGAGCGACTTGGCGGTGTACAGCGCCTGGTCGGCGCGCTCCAGCGTCAGCTCCACCGTGTCGCCCGGCAGGTGCAGCGCCAGGCCGGCCGACAGCGTCATGTGCAGGCTGCCCGAGGGGTGCGGGATCTCCATGCCGGCCACCGCCAGGCGCACGCGCTCGAGCAGTTCGCGCGCGTCGTCGCTCTGGGTGTCGGACAGCAGCAGCACGAATTCTTCGCCGCCCCAGCGGCCCAGCACGTCGGTGTCGCGCACGCTGGCCCGCACCACGCCGGCAAAGGCCTGCAGCGCGCGGTCGCCGGTGGCGTGGCCGTGGCTGTCGTTGATGCGCTTGAAGTGGTCGATGTCCAGTTCGGCCAGCAGCATGGGGCGGCCGCTGCGCAGGCTGCGGCGGTGCTCCAGGTCCATCAGGTCCTGCATGGCGCGGCGGTTGGGCAGGCCGGTGAGTTCGTCGCGCGTGGCCAGCTCGCGGTTCACGGCCAGGGCCTGGGCCAGCGCCTGGCGCTGCTCGCTCAGCCGCGCTCGGATGCGCTGGATGCGCAGGTTCAGCGCAATGCTGCCACCCAGCACGATGAGCACCATGAGCGCGTAGGCCGTGTCCAGGTAGCCGAAGGGAGAGGTGCTGAAGCGCGTGGTGGCCGCCACCGCGCAGCTGAAGGCCAGCAGCGCGTACACGCCGATGCCGATCACCTCCGCCACGCTGAGGCCGAAGGTGCCGAAGAAGAGGATCATGGCCAGCACGCTGGGCACGATGCCCCGCGCTTCGCCGGCCAGCACGTACGCCACGGCGCCGCTGGTGATGGTCCAGACCATCTGCGGCACGGTGAGGGACGGGTCGGCCAGGCGCGCTGTGTGGCCGGATCGGATGAAAGCGGTCATCACGGCCAGCCCGCCCACCGAGATGGCGGCCCACCACTGCACGGCGGGCGCATTCGTCGCATCGCTGGCCCCGGCCACCAGCAGCATCACGCCCGAACTGGCGCTCATCAGCACCAGCGCGAGCAGCGCCACGCTCATCAGCGTGCGCCGACGGGGGTCGGTGGAGAGAACCACGTCCCTCAAGCGTTTCCAGCGTGACGGTGCGCGCAAATCGAAGCTCCTGATGGACCAATCACCGCGCAAGGCACGGAGCAGCAGGCCGCCCCGGGAGGGCCTGGGCCTGACGTCGTTTCATTCTAGGCCTCGGCCTGCGGGGCGTACAGGCCCACAGGGCGGGATGACGCGGGGTGCGGGTGGCCGCCTACAGGGTGAGCGCGGCCAGGGCGGCCAGTGGCGCCGTTTCGGCCCGCAGCACGCGCGGCCCGAGCGTGGTGGGGGCAAAGCCATGCTGCAGTGCAAGATCTTCCTCGGCGGCGCTGAGCCCACCCTCGGGGCCCGACAGGAAGACCAAGGCCCGTTCTTCGCTCCCCGGCTCGATGGCGCCGCGCAGGGGTGCCGTGCCGGCGCGCAGCGACAGCAGCAGGCGCTGCGCACCCGCGGGTGCGCCGGCCAGGCCCGTGGCCGCGCCCTGCGCGCGCACCCACCCGGCCAGGTCGACCGCGTCATGCACCACGGGCACGCGGTTGCGGCCGCACTGCTCGCAGGCGGCCACGGCCACGGCCTGCCAGTGGGCGAGCTTCTTCTCGGCGCGCTCGCCCTTGAGCTTGAGCACGCTGCGCTCGGCCACCAGCGGGGTGATGCTGGCCACGCCGAGCTCGGTGGCTTTCTCCACCAGCCAGTCCATGCGCTCGTTGGCGGTGATGCCCGCCAGCAGGTGCACGGCGCGCGGTGCCTCGCGCTCGACGGCGTGGTGCGCGCCCACCACCACGCGCACGTCGCTGCGGCCCATGCGCAGCACGGTGGCGTCGAACTCTCCGCCGGGGTCGCCCGCGCCCTGCCCGCCATGGAACAGCGTGATGCCGTCACCCGGCTGCAGGCGCAGCACCTGCACATGGCGCGCGGCGCCGGGGGGCAGGTCCAGTTCGGCCCCGGTGATCAGGACCTCCGGGCAATGGAAACGGGGCATATGCTATTAATTTGGTAGCTGCTGGCGCTTGCTGGATGAGCGGCAGAGGCTGTTTTGATGGTGAGAGCGGCTGGCCTACATGCGGCCGTAGGCAAAGCCCACGACCGGCTGCGTGCCTTCGATCTCGTCCAGCATCTTGAGCAGCGGCCCGAGCTGGCGGTAGCGGTTGGCCGTGGCGCCGATGTAGGCCATGAAGCGTGGCGTGTCGGCCAGGTACTTGGGCTTGCCGTCGCGCAGCGTCAGGCGTGCAAAGATGCCCGCGACCTTCAGGTGGCGCTGCAGGCCCATCCACTCCACGCTGCGGTAGAACTCGCCGAAGTCGTTGCCCCAGCCGCTGGCGCTGCTCGCGCCCAGCAGGCCGGCCTTGCGCGCCTTTTCCCAGTAACGCACGGTAATGTCGATGACAAACTCTTCTTCCCAGCTGATGAACGCGTCGCGCAGCAGGCTGGCGATGTCGTAGGTGATGGGGCCGTAGACCGCGTCCTGGAAGTCCAGCACGCCCAGCGGGCCGTCGGCGGGCGTGGCCGGGCTGTGGGCGGGCCGGGCCCCCGCCGGTACAGGGGCCATCAGGTTCCGGGTCATGAAGTCGCGGTGCACATACACGCTGGGGGCGGCCAGGTTGTGCGCCACGATCGCATCGAACGCACTCTGGAGCGTGGCCTGCTGGGTGGCATCGAGCGTGACGCCGCGGTGCTTGCCGAGGTACCAGTCCGGAAACAGCGCCAGCTCGCGGCGCAGCAGGGCTTCGTCGTAGACGGGCAGCACGCCGGGCTGCGAGGCTTTTTGCCAGTCCAGCAGCGCATCGGTGGCCTGCTGGTACCAGGCGTACGCGTCCTGGGGCCGGGCGGGGTCCAGCAGCTCGATCAGGGTCTGGTGGCCCAGGTCGGACAGCAGCATGAAGCCGCCCGCCTCGTCCCAGGCCAGGATCTGCGGCACGTGCAGGCCTGCGGCGGCCAGAAGGGCCTGCACCTGCACGAAGGGCCGGCAGTTTTCCTTGTCCGGCGGCGCGTCCATCACGATGCGGCTCACGCCGCTGACACTGTCGATGCGCAGGTAGCGCCGAAAGCTCGCATCCGCCGAGGCGGGGCGCAGGGTGTGGGGCAGCAACTGGTGGGGCCCCACCAGCGGCGCGAGCCACGCATCGAAGGCGCTGTGGCGGGCTGCGTCAGGCCAGGCGACGGCCGTGGCGGCGGGGGCTGAGCCGCCCGGCGAGGCGGGTGGAACGGCGGGCAGGGAGGGGGATGGGTGGCTCATGGATAATCCGATTTTACAAACCGCTGTGGGCTCCCCTGCCGCGGTCTTCCTTTTGTCCGCCCTCTGCCCACCGCCCCACGTGCCACGCAGCCAGCCTTCTCCCGCGCAGACCCCCTCCCTCCGGACCCGGCCCGCCTCGGCACAGGCCGCTCGGTTGCGCCCGCCCGTGCCGCGGGCCCTGGCCTATGGCGTGGCGCTCGCCTGGTGCGGCCTGCCCCTGTCCGCCCTGGCCCAGGCCGGCACGGCGCCCGCCGGCAGTGCCTGGGATGCGCCGCCCGCGCTGCGCAGCTCGCCCCTGCTGCAGGAAAAGATCCCGGACGCGGTGCGGCCCCAGTTGCCCGTCTTCGTGCGGGGTGACCACATCAGCGGCCAGACCGACTTGAACGCGGTCATCGAAGGCAATGCCGAGCTGCGCCGGGGCGACACCGTGATCCGCGCCGACCGGCTGGACTACGACGTGCCCGAAGACTTGGCCAAGGCCCGGGGCCAGGTGCGCGTGAACCGCGCCGGCAACGTCTACGAAGGCACGGCGCTCGAGCTGCGCGTGGATGCGTTCGAGGGCTTCTTCAGCGACGCGCGCTACCGCTTTCTGGCCACGCAGGCGCACGGCGAATCCAAGCGGGTGGACTTTATCGACAAGGACCGCGCGGTGGTGCACAGCGCCACCTACACCACCTGCCAGGTGGGCGACGAAGCCAGCTGGCAGCCTGACTGGGTGCTGCGCGCCAGCGTCATCCGCATCGACAACGAAGAGTCGGTGGGCACGGCCGAGAACGCGGTGCTGGAGTTCAAGGGCGTGTCGCTGCCGCCCATCCCGTACATCAGCTTTCCGCTGTCGGACAAGCGCAAGTCGGGGCTGCTGCCGCCGACCATCGGCCTCGACAGCCGCGACGGCGTGGCCTATTCGCAGCCCTACTACTGGAACATCGCCCCCAACCGCGACGCCACGCTGCGCGCGGCGCTGATGACCAAGCGCGGCGCCAACCTGGGCGGCGAGTTCCGCTACCTGGAGCCCAGCTACAAGGGCCAGATCAGCGGCGACGTGATGCCCGGCGACCGGCTGCGCGACCGCATGCGCTGGAGCTATTCGGGCCAGCACCAGGGGATGCTGGATACCGGCATCGGCGGCGTGGGGCTCAACATCAACGTCAACCGCGTGAGCGACGACAACTACTGGCGCGACTTCGGCCGCGCGTCCGAGCCGCTGCGCCAGCGCCTGCTGCCCAACGACGCCAGCCTGTCGTGGGGCTCCAACGACATGAGCGCCTCGGTGCGCACCCTCAAGTGGCAGACGCTGCAGGACGTGAACTCGCCCATCGTGCCGCCGTACGACCGCATGCCCCAGATGCAGTGGCGCTACGTGCCCTCGCAGCTGGGCGGCGGCTTCGATGCCACGGTGGAACTGGACACCACGCGCTTTCAGGCGGCCCGGGCGCTGACCAACCAGCCCAACGCCGACCGCAGCTATGCCATGGCGGCGATCAGCCGGCCGTTTCTGGCGCCCGGCGGCTTCATCACGCCGCGTCTGCAGCTGCATGCCACCACGTACCAGTTCGACACGGGCCTGAGCAACGGCGACCGCTCGGCCAGCCGCACGCTGCCCACGTTCAGCCTGGACAGCGGCCTGGTCTTCGAGCGCGACGCGGCGTACTTCGGCCGGTCGTTCCTGCAGACGCTGGAGCCGCGCGCCTTCTACACCTACACGCCATACCGCGACCAGAGCCGCCTGCCCGTGTACGACACGGCCGCCAACGACTTCAACTTCGCGACCATCTACACCGAGAACGCGTTCGGCGGCAACGACCGCATCGCCGACAACAACCTGCTGACGCTGGGCGTGAGCACGCGCCTGCTGGACCCGAACACCGGCGCCGAGGCCGCGCGTTTCGGCATTGCGCAGCGCGTGCGGTTCTCCGACCAGCAGGTGACGCTGCCCGGCGGCGCGCCCGTGAGCGAGCGCCTGTCGGACGTGCTGCTGGGCGCGGGCATCTCCTGGACGCCGCAGTGGGGCTTTGACTCCACCGTGCAGTACAACCCCAAGACGGGGCGTTCGATCCGCTCGACCATCGGCGCGCGCTACAGCCCGGGCAACTACCGCACCGTGAGCGCCGCCTACCGCCTGCAGCGCGGCACCAGCGAGCAGATCGACATCGGCTGGCAATGGCCCTTGAACGACCTGTGGGGCGACAAGGGCCAGGACCTGGGCCGCGGCCGGGGCCAGGGCGGCAACCGCTGGTACACCGTGGGACGCCTGAACTACAGCCTGCAGGACCGAAAGCTCGTGGACACCGTGGTGGGCCTCGAATACGACAGCTGCTGCTGGATCGGCCGCGTGGTGCTCGAGCGCCTGCAAAGCGGCGTGACCACCTCCAACACCCGGCTGCTGTTCCAGGTGGAGTTCGTCGGCTTCTCCCGCCTGAGCCTGGGCTCCAGCCCGCTGGAAACCTTCAAGCAACATGTGCCGCGTTACCAGTACCTGCGCGAGCAGGTCAGTACGCCCAGCCGTTTCACCAACTACGACTAGGCGCTCGTGCGCCCCGGTCACCTCTTACGCTCCACACCATGAACCAACGAGCATTTGCCCTGGCCTTGGCGGCCGCCCTGGTTTCCCTCATGGCCCAAAGCGCCGCCGCGCAGGGCCTGCGGCCTTCAGGGGCTGCTGCGGGCACGGGGCTGTCGCGCCCGGCCGCCACACCGTCGATCACGCTGCCGCCTGAAAGCAGCGCCAGCGGCACCAGCAGCGCCGGCCCGCGCGCTGCGGACTACATCGTGGCGGTGGTGAATTCCGAGCCGATCACCAACAACGAAGTGCGCTCGCGCCTGGCCCGCGCCGAGGCCCAGCTGGCGCAGCAGGGCGGCGCCCAGCCCCCGCGCGACGTGCTGGCGCGCGAGGTGCTCGAGCGGCTCATCGTCGAGCGCGCGCAGCTGCAGCAGGCCAAGGAGTCCGGCATCAAGGTGGACGACTTCGCCGTGTCGCAGGCCGAGCAGGGCGTGGCCCGCCAGAACAACATGACCACCGACGAGCTGTACCGGCGCCTGGCCCGCGACGGCATGGGCAAGGAGCGCTTTCGCGAAGAGCTGCGCAACCAGCTGCTGCAGCAGCGCCTGCGCGAGCGCGAAGTGGAAGCCCGTGTGAAGGTCAGCGACCTGGACATCGACCAGTACCTGCGCGAGCAGCAAAAGGGCATGGACGTCGCGTCCATGGAAATCAACCTGGGCCACGTGCTGGTCCTGGTGCCCGAGAACGCCAGCCCCGTGCAGGTGGCCGAGCGCCAGGCACGCGCCCAGCGCGCCGCCGACCGCGTGCGGGCCGGCGAGGACTTCGCCACCGTCGCGCGCGAACTCTCCGACGCACCCGAAGGCCAGCGCAACAACGGGCTGCTGGGCCTGCGCCCTGCCGACCGCTACCCCGAACTGTTCGTGAACTCCACGCTGGGCCTGCCGGTGGGCGGCATCGTGGGCCCCGTGCGGTCGCCCGCGGGCTTTCACGTCCTGAAGGTGGTCGAGCGCGTGACCGCCGGCGTGCCCACCACCGTGACGCAGAGCCACGCACGCCACATCCTGCTGCGCACCAGCCCCCAGTTGACCGAAGCCGCCGCCGCGGCGCGCCTGGCCGACTACCGCCGCCGCATCCTGGCAGGCCAGGCCGACTTTGCCGCGCTGGCGCGCGAGCATTCGCAGGACGGCAGCTCCAAGGAAGGCGGCGATCTGGGCTGGGCCAACCCGGGCCGCTACGTGCCCGAGTTCGAACAGGCCCTGAACGCTTTGAAGCCCGGCGACATCAGCGAGCCGCTGGTCTCGCGCTTCGGCGTGCACCTGATTCAGCTGCTGGAGCGCCGCGAGGCCAAGCTCACGCAGCGCGAGCAGCGTGACATGGCGCGCGACACGGTGCGCGAGAAGAAGCTCGACGAGGCCTACGCCACCTGGGCGCAGGAACTGCGCGGCCGGGCCTACGTGGAATACCGCGACCCGCCGCAATGAAGAATCAGTGCATCCCCCTGAGGCGGTGCGCGCCTCGGCACCGCAGCCAGAGACAGCGGCTCTTCGGGCACGTCCAAGCCTGCGCAGGCAGGCTTGGAGCCGCGGCCCTCAGCCCCTTCTCTCCCATCGCTGCGCGACTCGGGGAGGAGGGGGACGCCGCCAGCGCACGCCAGCGAAGCGCAGCCTGCGCTGCCTGTGCTGCCAAGCGGCCCTTGCGCGGCGGCCGCTGGTCTGCGCGCCCTCGTCACAGCTCGCACATCGACCACACACGCGAGCCCATGGCATGAAACACATTCCCCGCAAGCGCTTCGGGCAGCACTTCCTGTCCGACAAAAGCATCATCGAAGACATCGTGCAGGCCATCGCGCCCCAGCCGGGCGACCCGATGGTCGAGATCGGCCCCGGGCTGGCGGCGCTCACGCAGCCGCTGGTGGAGCGCCTGGGCCGGCTCACGGTGATCGAGCTGGACCGCGACCTGGCCCTGCGCCTGCGGCTGCACGGGCAGCTCGACGTGATCGAGTCCGATGTGCTCCGGGTCGACTTCACGCAGCTGGCGCAGGACTTTCGCGCCAAGGCGGGCCAGCCCGACCTGCGGGTGCGTGTGGTCGGCAACCTGCCGTACAACATCTCCACGCCCATCCTGTTCCATCTGCTCGAACATGTGGAGGTCATCCAGGACCAGCACTTCATGCTGCAAAAGGAAGTGATCGACCGCATGGTGGCCCGCCCCTCGACCAGCGACTACGGCCGCCTGTCGGTGATGCTGCAGTGGCGCTACGCGATGGAGAACGTGCTGTTCGTGCCACCGGAGAGCTTCGACCCGCCCCCGCGCGTGGACAGCGCCGTGGTGCGCATGGTCCCGCACGCCGAGCCCGCAGCGCTGTCGGTGCCCCTGCTGGAAGAACTGGTGCAGGTGGCCTTCAGCCAGCGCCGCAAGCTGCTGCGCCACACCCTGGGCCGCTGGCTCGAAGCCCGCCAGTTCCCCGGCACCTTCGACACCCAACGCCGCGCCGAAGAAGTGCCCGTGGCCGAATACGTAGCCCTGGCGCAAGTTTGCTCTTGAATTGATAGCTGATAGCGCTTGCTGGACAAGCAGTAGCTGCCAATTTGACTAGTATTCGAGGAGTCTTAACGGCTCAGGCTGGCCGCGCAGCGGAGCAGCAGGCACGCCCACCAACGTCGCACCGGTCCCGACGCGATGCCAAACCCGTCGGTCAAACGTCAACAGGTTTGAAGCAGGCACGCGCTGCAGTCGTGTACGCTGATTTCGTCACTGACGCCGAAACTGGCGCGGCCAAGGCGAGAGACACCGCGCAAGGGCCGCCCCGTCGCGCTGGTGTCGTCCCCCTTCCCGAACGGCGCAGCCGTTCGAGAGGAGGGGCTGAGGGCCGCGGATCCAAGCCTGCCTGCGCAGGCTTGGACGAGCCCGAAGAGCCGCCGCCTCTGGCGGTGGCACCGAGGCGCAGCGCCTCAGGAGGATGCCCCTGCTACGCGGCGCTGAGCCAGTACCCGGAGTTGAAGGGGCTGCTCATGCGCAGCGCCATGGGCGAGACGTCCACGAGCTTGTCGGTCGGCATCTTCTCGCCGGAGGGATCGGTGGCAACAGCTGCTGCTGCGCTGCCGATGTCTATGACCTCGACACCCGGGGTGCCGTGAGCCTCGTTCGCCCGTTCTGCTTGGCTGGTGGATGCAGAACGGGCTACAGAAAAGAATAGAAACACCGGAAGGGGATCTTGCGGTCGCCCCAGTAGTCGGCAGCGTCCCGGAAGATGTCGAGCAGTTGCTCGCGGGCTTCCTTGTCGAACTTGCCGGTGGCGGGGATCTGCTCCAGCACCACGATGAAACCAGGCTGCGGGCCTGATTTGTGCAAGGGGTCTGTCATGCAGTCGTACAACGCGTCGAAGTTCTTGCCGAAGTGCGACGGGAAGGTGAATTGCCCGGCAATCAGGTCCAGCACATCCTGCTTGGACTGCGCGTGGGCCAGGTTGGCGTACAAGAAATGGTGACCCATGGAAGTGGCTGCATCCTGCAGGTCCTGCACGCGGAAGGCGCGGATGGACTGCACGATGTTGGTGCGCACGCCACGCAGTGGCGTTTCCAGGTCTTTACGAAGTGGCGTCTGCATCTCCGCTACTCTTTCTTTAGAAAGTCCACAAACTTCTGGCATCTCGCAGGGCTGCGAGGGCCAGCCTGCGATGGGTGAATTCAATGGGATACGGTGCAGGTTGCCAAGTTTCATTTGGCAGGTGTGCACCGCAACGGGTGTCATTTGGCGATTTCGCGAAAACTGGCGTAGTGGTCGCTGGTGTAGTAGCAGGCGTCCGGCGTCCGGGGCTTGCCACCGCACACGATGCGCCGGGCTCCCCGGTCGCGCGATCCTGGCGTTCTGACGGTGTATTCGCGGTAGTAGCCCCGCTGGTGGGCGGGCAACAGCCGCTCGCGATTGCCGAAAACCGATCCATCCTTGTCGTACGGAAACGGCCCGCCCTCAAGGATCAGCGCATACGTCGCTCGCCCTTGGGGCGGCAAGTCGGCCAGTGCAATGGGGGTGATGGACCCGTCTGTGGACGGGGATTTACGGGCGTGCCCCGCAACCGGGGACAGCACGAACGCAACACCCAGAACACACAAAACCCCTGCTTTGCGCGCCCGGGTGGCTACAGCCTTCAGCATCAACGAAACCTTTCACACGACTTATGCAATCCTGGACAGGCAAATCGCCTATCCCTGAAAACGCACTTCATGCCCCCTTGTTTGCATAAGTCCAGACTCCAGAAACCTACGGGTTAACCCGAAATTTCGACCCGCTAGTGTGACTCAATGGCCCCCAAAAAGCAAGCGTCTGCACAAAACTTGGGCAGACGCTGAAAGGGGGTGCAAGTGTTTTAAGTTAGCACTTGCTATCGGTTGGTGACTTACCGCAACGCGTTGGCATCGGCCACGGTCAGTGCGGTCATGTTCACGATGCGGCGCACGGTGGCGCTCGGCGTCAGGATATGGACCGGCTTGGCGGCGCCCAGCAGGACCGGGCCGATGGCGATACCGCCGCCCGCAGCTGTCTTGAGCAGGTTGTAGGCGATGTTGGCCGCGTCGATGTTGGGGAAGACCAGCAGGTTGGCGTCGCCCGTCAGTTCGCTGCCGGGCATGACGGCCGCACGGGCCTTGCCGTCCAGCGCCACGTCGCCGTGCATCTCGCCGTCCACCTCCAGCCACGGAGCCTGCTGGCGCAGCAGCTCCAGCGTCTGGCGCATCTTGATGGCGCTGGGGCTGTTGCTGGTGCCGAAGTTGGAGTGCGACAGCAGCGCGGCCTTGGGCTTGAAGCCAAAGCGCATCATCTCCTCGGCGGCCAGCGCGGTGATCTCGGCCAGCTCCTGGGGCGTGGGGTCGTAGTTCACGTGCGTGTCGACCAGGAACACCTGGCGGCCGGGCAGCATCAGGCCGTTCATGCAGGCGTACACCGGCACGTCCTGTTCGGTGCTGTCGGCGCCGCCCGCGTGCTTGCCGATCACCTGGTCGATGTACAGCAGGTGGTTGGCCGTGGTGCCCCAGGTGCCGCAGATCAGGCCGTCCACCTCGCCCTTGTGCAGCATCATCGCGCCGATCAGCGTGAGGCGACGGCGCATCTCGATCTTGGCGACCTGCTGGGTGATGCCCTTGCGCTCGGTCATGCGGTGGTAGGTCTGCCAGAAGTCGCGGTAGCGGTGGTCGAAGTCGGTGTTGACCACGTCGTAGTCCACGCCTTCCTTCAGGCGCAGGCCGAACTTCTCGATGCGCTGGGCGATGATGGCCGGCCGGCCGATCAGCGTGGGGCGCGCCACGCGCTCGTCCACCACGATCTGTGCGGCGCGCAGCACGCGCTCTTCCTCGCCCTCGGCGTACGCCACGCGCTTGCGCGCGGCGGTGCGGGCTGCATCGAAGATGGGCTTCATCGTCGTGCCGGAGGCGTAGACGAAGGCCTGCAGGCGGTCGCGGTACGCATCCATGTCGGTGATGGGGCGCTGCGCCACGCCGCTGTCGGCCGCCGCCTGGGCCACGGCCGGGGCGATCTTCATCATCAGGCGCGGATCGAACGGCTTGGGGATCAGGTACTCGGGGCCGAACGACAGCTTCTCGCCGACGTACGCTGCGGCCACCACTTCGCTCTGCTCGGCCTGGGCCAGCTCGGCAATGGCGTGCACGGCCGCGATTTCCATCTCATCGGTGATGGTGGTGGCGCCGCTGTCCAGCGCGCCGCGGAAGATGTACGGGAAGCACAGGACGTTGTTGACCTGGTTGGGGTAGTCCGAGCGGCCCGTGGCCATGATGATGTCGCTGCGCACGCTGTGCGCGAGCTCGGGCATGATTTCGGGGTTGGGGTTGGCCAGCGCGAAGATCACCGGGCGCTCGGCCATGGTGGCCACCATTTCGGGCTTGAGCACGTTGCTGGCCGACAGGCCCAGGAACACGTCGGCACCGGCGATCACCTCGGCCAGCTTGCGCGCGTCGGTCTTTTGCATGAACTGGCGCTTGTCGTCGTCCATCAGCTCTTCGCGGCCTTCGTACACCACGCCGGCCAGGTCGGTGACGAACACGTTCTTGCGCTGCACGCCCACCTTGAGCAGCAGGTTCAGGCAGGCCAGCGCCGCGGCGCCCGCGCCGCTGGTCACGAGCTTCACATCCTCGATCTTCTTGCCCGCCACCTTGAGCGCATTGACCATGGCCGCCGCCACCGTGATGGCCGTGCCGTGCTGGTCGTCATGGAAGACCGGGATCTTCATGCGCTTGCGCAGCTCGCGCTCCACGTAGAAGCAGTCGGGCGCCTTGATGTCTTCGAGGTTGATCGCGCCGAAGGTGGGTTCCAGCGCCGCGATCACTTCCACCAGCTTGGCGGGGTCCTTCTCGTCGATCTCGATGTCGAACACGTCCACGCCCGCGAACTTCTTGAACAGGACGCCCTTGCCCTCCATCACCGGCTTGGAGGCCAGCGCGCCGATGTCACCCAGGCCCAGCACGGCCGTGCCGTTGGTGATGACGGCGACCAGGTTGCCGCGTGCGGTGTAGCGAAACGCGTTGGCCGGGTCCTTGACGATCTCTTCACAGGGGGCGGCCACGCCGGGCGAGTAGGCCAGCGCCAGGTCGTGCTGGTTCACCATCTGCTTGGTGGCGGCAATGGCGATCTTGCCGGGCTTGGGAAACTCGTGGTACTCGAGAGCGGCACGGCGCAGTTGGGCGCGCTTGTCGGATTCGTTGTTGTTGTTCTCGTTCTGGGCCGTGGTGTTCTCGGGCATTCAGTGTCTCCAACTCAGGGGTGGGTGCAAAAAAACCGGGCTGCAGCGGCTCCGCGCGGGCTGTCAGCTTTGTAAGGGTCCGCGATTGTAGGACGATGCCGGTAAAAACCCTAGTAAGCGGATCTGCTTATGCGGGTGCATCAGTGATGACCTGCGCCGCTGCAATCGGCGCCCCCATGAAAAACGCCCCGCAGCCGAGGGGCTGGGGGCGCTGCAGGGTCAAATCAGCGGGTATCTGCGCTTATCTGCCGGCATCACCGGCTGCTGGGAAACGCGAACACCGCGCCCTCACGCACACCGGCGCTGGGCCAGCGCTGCGTGATGGTCTTGCGCTTGGTGTAGAAGCGCACGGCGTCGGGACCGTAGGCGTGCAGGTCGCCGAACAGGCTGCGCTTCCAGCCGCCGAACGAGTGGTAGGCCACGGGCACGGGCAGGGGCACGTTCACGCCCACCATGCCGACCTGGATGTGGTCGGTGAAGTAGCGGGCGGCTTCGCCGTCGCGGGTGAAGATGCAGGTGCCGTTGCCGTATTCGTGGTCGTTGATGAGCTGCATGGCCTCCTGCAGCGTCTTCACGCGCACCACGCCCAGCACGGGGCCGAAGATCTCTTCCTGGTAGATCTTCATGCCGGGCTTGACGTTGTCGAACAGGCAGGCGCCCAGGAAGTAGCCCTCTTCATGGCCCGCCACCTTCATGCCACGGCCATCGACCACCAGCGTGGCGCCCTCGGCCACGCCGCTGTCCACATAGGCAGTCACCTTCTCGAAATGCGGCTTGCTGACCAGCGGGCCCATGTCGTTGCCGCCGTTGTCGGTCTGGGTGCCGGGGCCGACCTTCATCTTGGCGATCTCGGTCTTCAGGCCCGCGATCACGGCGTCACCCACGGCGTCGCCCACGGCCACCAGCAGCGGGATGGCCATGCAGCGCTCGCCGCACGATCCGTACGCCGCGCCCATCAGGGCGCTCACCGCGTTGTCCACATCGGCATCGGGCATCAGCACCGCATGGTTCTTGGCGCCGCCCAAGGCCTGCACGCGCTTGCCGTGCTTGCAGCCTTCGGCGTAGATGTACTCGGCAATGGGGGTGGAGCCGACAAAGCTCACGGCCTCGACGCGCGGGTCCTGCAGCAGCGTGTCCACGGCTGTCTTGTCGCCGTTGACCACGTTCAGCACGCCCGGCGGCAGGCCGGCTTCGAGTGCCAGCTGGGCGATGAACAGCGTGCTGCTGGGGTCGCGCTCGGAGGGCTTGAGCACGAAGGTGTTGCCGCAGGCCACGGCCATGGGCCACATCCACAGCGGCACCATGGCCGGGAAGTTGAACGGCGTGATGCCTGCCGTGACGCCCAGCGCCTGGAACTCGCTCCACGAGTCGATGCTGGGGCCCACATTGCGGCTGTGCTCGCCCTTGAGCAGCTCGGGCGCATAGCTCGCGTACTCCACGTTCTCGATGCCGCGCTGCAGCTCGCCGTGCGCGTCGCTCAGCACCTTGCCGTGCTCGGCGGTGATCAGGGCGGCGATCTTGTCGGCGTTCTCTTCGAGCAGGACCTTGAGCTTGCTCATCACGCGCGCGCGCTTGAGCGGCGGCGTGTTGCGCCAGGCCGGAAAGGCCGCCTCGGCCGATGCGATGGCGGCCTCGACCGTCGCCTTGCTGGCCAGCGCCACGCTGGTGGTGGACTGGCCGGTGGCGGGGTTGAACACCGGCTGTGTGCGCTCGGTGTCGGCAACGAGCTGGCCGTCGATCAGGTGGCCGACGGTGGTGGTGACGTTCTTGTCGTGGTTCATGGCTGTTTTCAAGTAAAAAATGCCGCTAACGCTGGATGGGCAGGCGGCAGCAGCTATTGATTTAGGAGCGCGGGGTGTGGGCGTCGGTGGCCGGGCCCAGCGCTTACGCGGTCTCGCTGAGTGCGTCGCCCAGTGCGTTGACCAGGCGATCAATCTCGGCCTCGGTGCTGATGAACGGGGGCGCCAGTTGAATGGTGTCGCCGCCGTAGCGCACGTAAAAGCCCTTGTCCCAGCACTTCATCGCGATCTCGTACGGGCGGCGGGCCGGCTCGCCCGGCAGGGCGCTGATGGTGATGCCCGCGGCCAGGCCGTAGTTGCGGATGTCCGCCACGTGCTTGGCGCCCTTGAGGCCGTGCACCGCGTTCTCGAAGAACGGAGCCAGCGCCTTCACGCGGCCGGGCATGTCTTCTTTTTGCAGGATGTCCAGCACCGCATTGCCGGCCGCGCAGGCCACGGGGTGGGCCGAGTAGGTGTAGCCGTGCGGAAACTCCAGCATGTACTCGGGCCCGCCCTGGCTGATGAAGGTGTCGTAGATCTCCTTGGTGGCGATCACGCCGCCCAGCGGCTGCGCGCCGTTGGTCACCTGCTTGGCGAAGTTCAGGATGTCCGGAGTCACGCCGAAGGCCTCGGCACCCGTCCACGCGCCGCAGCGGCCAAAGCCGGTGATCACTTCATCAAAAATCAGCAGGATGTTGTTCTGCGTGCAGATCTCGCGGATGCGTTCCAGGTAGCCCTTGGGCGGGATCACCACGCCGGCCGAGCCCGAGAACGGCTCCACGATCACCGCGGCGATGTTGGATGCGTCGTGCAGCGCGATCACGTCCAGCAGCTTGTCGGCCAGCGCACGGCCGCCGTCCTCGGCCATGCCCTTCTGGAAGGTGCCGGCCGGTGGCTGGGTGTGGGGCAGGTGGTCGGCCTCGATGCCCTGGCCGAAGGTCTTGCGGTTGCCCACGATGCCGCCCACCGAGATGCCGCCGTAGTTCACGCCGTGGTAGCCCTTTTCGCGGCCGATCAGGCGGGTCTTGCTCGCCTGCCCCTTGGCGCGCCAATAGGCACGGGCCATCTTGAGCGAGGTGTCGGCCGACTCGGAGCCGGAGCCGGTGAAGAACACGTAGTCCAGGCCTGCGGGCGTCAGCTCCTTGAGCTTGTTGGCCAGCGCGAACGAGGCCGGGTGGCCGAACTGGAACGCGGGCGAGTAGTCCAGCGTGGCCGCCGCCTTGCCGATGGCTTCGGCCACGTCTTTGCGGCCATGCCCCAGGCCCGAGCACCACAGGCCCGACAGGCCGTCGAAGATCTTGCGGCCTTCGGCGTCGGTGTAGTAGGCGCCCTGGCCGCTCACGATCATGCGCGGCTTGGCCTTGAAGTTGCGGTTGCCGGTGAAGGGCATCCAGTGCGCATCGAGCCATTCGGCATCCATGCGGGGGCTGTCCGGGCCAGCGGCGGGTTTTTCGATGTGGACAAAGCTCATGGCGGTCTCCAGGGCGGCGGTGAATCGCGGGGTGAAATGACGGTAAGGGGCAGCGCAGGGCCTTGCGTGGCAAAGCCCGGCCGACAGCGCATTGTTGTGCCGCCTGTTAATCTCTCCAATAGTGCAATATCAATGTTTACTTGACGATTTATGCAAGTAAAAGACACCCCCAAGCCACCCTCCGTTCCCCCGGCCACATCGCTGTCCAGCCCCAAAGCCCGGCACCGCGCCGTGCTGGGCCAGCTCAGCGACATGGACCTGCGCCTTTTGCAGGTGTTCAAGAGCGTGGTCGAATGCGGCGGCATGTCCGCGGCCGAGCTGGAGCTGAACATCGGCACCAGCACCGTCAGCCGCCACATGAAGGACCTGGAAACCCGCCTGGGCCTCACCCTGTGCCGCCGGGGCCGCGCGGGCTTTGCGCTCACGGCCGAAGGCCAGCGCGTGTACGACGAAACCCTGCGCCTGCTGTCCGCCGTGGACGCCTTTCGCAGCAGCATCGACGACATCCACCGCCGCATGGGCGGGCGGCTGGAGGTGGCGGTGTTCGACAAGACGGCCAGCAACCCCGCCGCGCACATCGGCGACGCCATCGCCCTTTTCGCCACTCAGGCGCCCGAGGTCAGCCTGCAGATGCACGTGGCCAGCATCAACGCCATCGAGCGCGGGCTCATCGACGGCAGCTTCCACGTGGGCATCATCCCGGCGCACCGCGCGTCACAGAGTCTGGTGTACGCCAACCTGTTCACCGAGACCATGCTGCTGTACTGCGGCGCCCGGCACCCGCTGTTCGGCACCGACCATGCCAGCCTGACCTGGGAGGCCTTGCGCGCCTACCAGTTCGCCGGCCTGGGCTACCACTCGCCCAACATGGAACTCAGCCACAGCGCCCGCCTGCCGCGCAAGGCCACGGGGTTCGACCAGGAATCGATCGCCACGCTGATCCTGTCGGGCCGCTACCTGGGCTTTTTGCCCGACCACTATGCGGAAGGCTTCGAGCGCCAGGGGCTGATGCAGGCGGTGTCGCCCGCGCAGTTCTTCTACCGCTGCGAGTTCGTGAGCGTGCTGCGCAAGTCGCCCCAGCCGCCGCGGGCGGCCCAGGCGTTTGCGCAGTGCCTGGTGCAGGCGCACAGTGGATGACGCCTTGCATCCGGCAGGCGCCGGGCGGACAATCGGAGCCTTCTTCCTTCAGCGCATTGAGCGGAGCACACCATGGCCAGCATTTCCTCCATCGGCAGTTCCGGCCTGCAGGCCGCCCAGTTGCGCCTGGATGCCTCGGCCAACAACGTGGCCAACATGAACACGCCCGGCTACCGCCGCGAGGTGGTGGCCCAGCAGGAGGCCAAGGACAGTGCGGGCGTGCAGGCCACGGTGCAGCGCGGGCAGGACGCCAAGGGCGTGGCGCTGGAGCAGGAGGCGGTGGAGCAGATGTCGGCCACCTATGCGTTCAAGGCCAACCTGCAGACCATCAAGACGCAGGATCAGATGATGGGATCACTGCTGGACACCCGGGCCTGACCGGCAAGCAAACCGCCGTGGCGGGCGGCAGTTGCTTCTGGCCCCTTCTGTATCACCTGATGCCCCGATTGCGGGGCATCGTCGTTTTTGCGCCGGGTTTTCCGACGATGGCGTCAGTGCGTCGACGCCATGCGCGCCAGGCGGTCGACCAGCCAGCGCTGAAACGCCAGGCCTGCGGTCGAACGGCTGTGCAGAGGAATCTTGTACATGGTGGGCTCCTTGCGGGGTCGGTTGCTGATGGATGAAGGAAGGGCTCGGACTCTCGTCACCCGAGCTGTGCCGCAAGCGCTGCATGCGCACCACCGGGCGCTGTGCCTGCGGCTTTGCGCAGCTTGCGGTCCCAGGCCTTTTCATGAAAGAAAAACGCCACCGCCTGCACCGTAGGCTCGAGCAGGCTCAATGTCAGCGACGCCCAGAAATTGCCCGTCACCGCGTAGGCCACCATCGCGGCGACGCAGATGTGTACCAGGTAATAGCTGCCGGTTTTCATCAGCATGGTCTTGTTCTGGTGAGCGGCTTGGCGGATGCGGGTCATGGTGGGGCTCCTGTAGTGGCAACGCCGATCCCGGGTGTGGAACGGCTCGGGAAGGCATGGAGGGAATGGTAGGCATTCTCAATAGCGAACACCAATTGATTGCCGCTAATGCAGAGATAGCCGCTATGCACCGTGCCGAGCCTGTGCTGGCCGGTACGAGGACAGCGCAGGGTGTGAACTACTTCACGGCCGCGCCCTGAAAAAAGCGCCGGAGGCCTGCAGCCCCGTTGCTATGATGGCCGCTCTCTTCAACCCCCTTCTCTTTGCTTAGGGAGCAGACATGGCCCTCATGGACTTCATCAAGAAACAGTTCATTGACATCATTCAATGGACCGAAGAGGGGGACGGCACCCTGGCCTGGCGCTTCCCCATGCGCGACATGGAAATCCAGAACGGCGGCACGCTGGTGGTGCGCGAGTCGCAGATGGCCATCTTCGTGAACGAAGGCCAGGTGGCCGACGTGTTCACGCCCGGCACCTACAAGCTCACCACGCAGACGCTGCCGGTGCTGACGTACCTCAAGAACTGGGACAAGCTCTTCGAGTCCCCCTTCAAGAGCGACGTCTACTTCTTCAGCACGCGCCAGCAGATCGACCAGAAGTGGGGCACGCCCCAGCCCATCACGATCCGCGACAAGGACTTCGGTGCGGTGCGCCTGCGCGCGTTCGGCAATTACGCCTTCCGCATTGCCGACCCCAAGCTGTTCCACACCGAGATCTCGGGCACTCGCGAGTCCTACCCCGTGGCGGACCTCGAAGGCCAGCTGCGCGGCCTGGTGCTGCAGAACATCAGCAACGCCATTGCCGGCAGCGGCCTGCCGTTCCTGGACCTGGCGGCCAACCAGGTCATGTTCGCCGATGCGCTGACCAAGGAGCTCGCGCCCATCTTCGCCAAGCTGGGTTTGCTGATCGAAAACCTCACGGTGCAGAACGTCTCGCTGCCCGAAGAGCTGCAGAAGATCCTCGACCAGAAGATCGGCATGGGCATGGTCGGCAACGACATGGCCAAGTTCATGCAATACCAGACGGCGCAGGCCATCCCCAAGTTCGCCGAAAACAGCGGTGGCGGCAGCGGCATCGCGGGCGACGCCATGGGCCTCGGGGCCGGCGTGGCGCTGGGCCAGGTGCTGGCGCAGAACCTGCAGCAAGGCCTTCAGACGCCGGTGGCGCCTGCTGCCGCAGCGGCGGCCCAGGCGGCGGCTGCGCCCGCGGGCGTGCGGCCCGACGAGGTGATGGCCACGCTGGAGAAGCTGGGCGAGCTCAAGTCCAAGGGCATCCTGACCCAGGAAGAGTTCGACGCCAAGAAGGCCGAGCTGCTCAAGAAGCTGATCTGACCCGGTTGCTATCATAATAATAGCTGCCTGCGCACGAGGGACAAGCGCCAGGGCCTTCACCGGCCCTGCATCGCGCTGAACGGCGCAGCACCAACACAGCACGATGGCCACCGCCGACCCCACACAGCGTTACTACCGCGCGCCCTGCCCGGGCTGCGGCGCGCCGGTTGAATTCCGCAGCGCGCAGTCCACGCACGCCGTCTGCGGCTACTGCCAGAGCACCGTGGTGCGCAATGGCGACGTGCTGCAGCGCCTGGGCAAGATGGCCGAGCTGTTCGACGACCACAGCCCGCTGCAGCTCATGGCCAGCGGGCGGATTCAGCTCGATGGCAAGGACATCCCCTTCACGCTGGTGGGCCGCCTGCAGTACAAGGGCGATGCGGGGGTGTGGACCGAATGGGCGGCGTTCCTCAACGACGGCACCCTGGCCACGCTGGGCGAGGACAACGGCGCCTACGTCTTCACCCGCCCCATCGACCCGGGCCGCGAGATGCCCGCGGCCGAGCGCTTTCGCGTCGGCACCACCACCGCCATCAACGGCAAGCCCTACAGCGTGGCCTACACCGGCCAGGCATCGCTCATCTCCGCGCAGGGCGAGTTGCCCAAGCTGCCGCCGCTGGGGCACCCCTTCGGCATGGTCGAGCTGCGCAGCGCCGACGGCGAAGTGGTCAGCATCGACTACGGCCACACCCCGCCCAATGTGGAGCGCGGCAAGTCCGTGCTGCTCGAAGACCTGCAGCTGCAGGGCCTGAAGGACGAGTCCGCCAAGGACGAAAAAGGCCGCCAGTTCAGCTGCCCGCACTGCGGCGCTCCGGTGCAGGTGCAGCTGTCCAGCACCAAGAGCCTCACCTGCGGCTCGTGCGCGAGCATCATCGACCTCAGTGGCGGCGTGGGCGGCGAGCTGCGTTCTGCCGAGCAGGACGAGCCCGTGCAGCCCATCATCCCGCTGGGCAGCAAGGGACAGCTGCAGGGCGTGCACTGGCAGGTGGTGGGCTTTCAGCACCGCATGGGCGTTGCGCCCGGCGACGACGAACACTTCGGCTGGAGCGAATACCTGCTCTACAACCAGAAGCGCGGCTTCGCGTTCCTGGTCGATTCCGAAGAAGGCTGGAGCATGGTGCGCCCCACCACCGGCGCGCCGCAGCTGGCCGGCACCGGAAGCACCGCCACCTACCTGGGCACGACCTACAAGCTCAAGTACAGCTACGAGGCCGAGACGACCTACGTGCTGGGCGAGTTCTACTGGCAGGTCACGCGCGGCCAGAAGACCTTCAACCGCGACTTCGAGGGCAGCAAGGGCGTGCTGTCGATGGAGCAAAGCACCAACGAGATCACCTGGTCCGCCGGGGACAAGCTGGCCAGCGACACGGTGGCCAAGGCCTTCAAGCTCGAAGACAAGCAGGACGTGCTCAAACGCGACGACCCGGGCCCGTTCGTGGCCAAGTCGGGCCTGGGCTGCGGCACCATCATCATCATCGCGGTGGTGATCTTGATCCTGCTCGTGCTGCTCAGCCGCTGCTCCAGCTGCGACCCGCAACGGGAGAACTGCTCGTCGTCGTCCAGCTACCGCAGCTCGGGGGGCTCGTACGGTGGGTACTCCTCGGGCGGCAGCCACAAGTAGGTGCGGCGCTGGAGGCCACGGCTGGCGCACCGCCCCTCTTTTTTATTCAATCGACAGACAGACAACCGTTCCAAGGAGAACACATCATGATGGGAATCGAATGGCTCAAGCCCGCGGCGTTCCTCGGGTCCATCCTGTACGCACTGATCGGCGTGGTCATCTTCTGGGTGTGCTTCGTCATCGTCGACAAGATCACGCCGTACGACCTGTGGCGCGAAATCGTCGAAAAGCAGAACAGGGCCCTGGCCATGGTGGTGGCAGCGATGTGCCTGGGCATCAGCATCATCGTGGCGGCTGCGATTCATTGAATTTGGCAGTGCCGTACCCGGCATGCCGTCCGCACCCGCAGCGAACACACTCGCGGGGTCCACGCGAACAGCCTTGGCAGCCGCAATAGAAATTCAATGTATGGACGCGAATGCGTTGTGACATGTCCTCTGCGGAGCTGACGGCCCATCGAATTGCAGGCTCGGTTGCAAGCGCACTCTCCCTCGGAGGACGGGCGTCATGAGTGGACGGAATAGCGCACCTGACACACAGCGTGACCGGCCGCAAAGGCGACGATCTGGCGTCCTACGCCCTTGCCGGTTTATGCCTTGTTGCTCCCCCAACTGCTGATTCCTGAGTTGGCGTATCGCAAGGAGTATGTGAAGGCGTTATTCAACGAGGTGTCCAAGAAAGGGCATTCGGAATATCGGCGGGAAAACCAAGGCGGCGGCGGGCGCTGGGCTCGACTTTCGAAGCTTCCGCTCTCGCCACGTGATGCCACGATTCATGCTCCGCAGAGCTTCCAAAACCCGGACTGATCCCAAACAAAATGGATTTTCCCCAATGGGCTTCAAATAAGTCTTGGGCATCAATTGGTTGCGTTGAACTTGGCTCCCCAATCATCCCCAATCATCCCCAATCATCCCCAATCATCCCCAATCATCCCCAATCATCCCCAATCAGTCTCAGTCGGCTATTCATCGCGATTCATGAAATCACTCCACATCGTCATTCATCACGAGCATGCTGCAGAGCAGTTACGCCATAGCGCGGCAGGTATGCCTGATGCCCAGCGGCGCGGCACCACCGTCCCGCAACCGCAACCGCAACTCGCTGGGGTAGCGGGTTGACCATGGTGCAACCGTCGCCCGCACGACCGGCAGAACAAGCCTCGTCGCAGGGTGCCCGCCCCATCGACATCGCGCTGCTCATCAGCGTTTTCGTCGTGGCCGCCTGCGGCCTGCTGTACGAACTGGCCGCCGGGGCGCTCGCGTCCTATGTGCTGGGCGACTCGGTGCTGCAGTTCTCCACCATCATCGGCACCTACCTGTTCGCCATGGGCGTGGGCTCGTGGCTGTCGCGCTATTTCGAGCGGCAGCTGCCTGCGCATTTTTTGCGCATCGAGCTGCTGGTGGCGCTGGTGGGCGGGGCGCTGCCGGCCACGCTGTTCCTGGCCAATGCGTACACGCCGGGGGCGTTCCGGTTCCTGCTGTACGGCATGGTGATGGTGGTGGGCACGCTGGTGGGGCTCGAGATCCCGCTGGTCATGCGCATCTTGAAGCGCAACGTGGCGCTCAAGGACCTGGTCTCGCAGGTGCTCACCTTCGACTACCTGGGCGCGCTGGCGGTGTCGCTGGCCTTCCCGCTGCTGCTGGTGCCGCACCTGGGGCTGATCCGCACGGGGCTGCTGTTCGGCGTGATGAACGCCGCCGTGGCGCTGTGGGCCGTGTGGCTCTTTCGGCATGAGCTGCGCCGCCTGCGCGCGCACGTGGCCGCCTGTGCCATGGTGCTCGCGCTGCTGATCGCGGGCTTTGCCGGGGCAGACCACATCACCAGCTTTGCCGAGGACAAGTTCTACCAGGACCGCATCGTCTTCAGCACCGCATCGCCCTACCAGCGCATCGTCGTGACGCAGGGGCGGCTGGGCCACCGGCTCTACCTCAACGGCAACCTGCAGTTCGCGCAGGCCGACGAGTACCGCTACCACGAGGCCCTGGTGCACCCCGCCATGTCGGCCCACGGCCATCCGAAGCGCGTGGCCGTTCTGGGCGGCGGCGATGGCATGGCCGTGCGCGAGATCTTGAAGTACCCCTCGGTCGAATCCGTCACGCTGGTGGAGCTGGACCCGGCCATGACGCGCATCTTCAGCGAGAACCCCATGCTCGCGCAGCTCAACGGCAACGCGCTGCGCGACCCCAAGGTGAAGATCATCAACACCGATGCGTTCGGGTGGCTGCAGGGCAACACGGCCGAGCCGGGTGCCGAAGCGCAACCCCCAGCCGCCAGCGCCTCAGGCGCCAGCAGCACTGGGACTGCACCGCGCGTTCCAGCAAGTCCAGCAGCAATCCCTGCGGCGCTGGAGACCTTCGACGTGATCGTGGTGGACTTCCCGGACCCCACCAATTTTTCCATCGGCAAGCTGTACACCAACAGCTTCTACGCGCTGCTGGCCAACCGCCTGGCCGCCAGCGGCTATGCGGTGGTGCAGACCACCTCGCCGCTGGTGGCGCGCAAGAGCTTCTGGACGGTGGTGCAGACCATGGAGTCGGTGGGCCTGCAGACCGCGCCGTACCACGCCCACGTGCCCAGCTTCGGCGAATGGGGCTTCGTCATCGCCAGCCGCCGGCCCTGGCGCCTGCCCGAGACGCTGCCGGACCACCTGCGCTTTCTGACGCTGGACTCGTTGCCGCTGCTGTTCGACTTTCCGCGCGACATGGCACGGGTGCCGACGGAGGTGAACCGGCTGTCGAACCAGGCGTTGGTCCACACCTACGAGCGCGAATGGGGAAAGCACTAGATGCCTATTCCCTTTTTGCACCCCACGGCTTAGCGGCCCAGCAAGTTTTGCCAATGAAAGAACCGTTCACGCTGAGCTTGTCGAAGCGCCGCACAAGGCTTCGACAGGCTCGGCCCGAACGGTGGGGATGGTTGACTGCAGACCCGAATCCAGCACACTGACACCATGCAACGCCGCCACTTTTTAGCCACGGGTGCTCTTGCGACATCCGCAGTTCTGCTGCCGGGCTGCGACGAGGCGCCGCGCACGCTGCAGGGCGGCTTTGCCGGCATCGACATGCAGCGCGGCCATGCGCTGCGCGACCTGCTCAAGACCGGCAGCCTGCCCGAGCCCACGGTGCTGCGGCGCGCGCAGGTGATCATCGCGGGCGGCGGCGTGGCGGGGCTGGCGGCGGCGCGGTCGCTGCGGCTCGCGGGCGTGGACGACTTTGCGCTGCTGGAGCTGGAAGACAGCGCCGGCGGCAACAGCCGGGGCGGCTCGGTGGGAGGCATTGCCTGCCCGCTGGGCGCGCACTACCTGCCGGTGCCGGGCGACGATGCGCCCGAGGTGCAGAACCTGCTGGAAGAACTGGGCCTGCGCCAGCGCGTGTCCGGCCGCTGGCGCTACGACGAGCGCCACCTGTGCCACAGCCCGCAGGAGCGCCTGTTCTTCCAGGGTGAATGGCAGGAGGGCCTGCTGCCCGTGCACGGCGTGCCCGACACCACGATCGCGCAGTACCGCCGGTTTGCGCAGGCGGTGGACGATGCCACCCAGGCCGCGCGCTTCACCATGCCGATGATGCGGTCCCTGGGCCCCGGCCAGCCGCTGCCCCAGCCCCACCAGGCGCTCGATGCCGTCACGTTCGCCACCTGGCTGGATCAGCAGGGCTTCGACGACGAGCACTTGCGGTGGTACCTCGACTACAGCTGCCGCGACGACTACGGCGCAGGCACGGCCGTGGTGTCAGCCTGGGCGGGCATCCATTACTTCGCCAGCCGCCACGGCTTTCATGCGCCCGGCGAGGCGGCGGACGAGTCCCGCGAGAGCGTGCTCACCTGGCCCGAAGGCAACGGCTGGATCACCCGCCGCCTGGCGGCCCCGCTGCAGAACAATGCCCAGGGCGGCGGCCAGCTGCGCACCGCCACCAGCGTGCTGCGCATCACCGAAGGCCGCCACGGCGTGGAGGTGGACGCGTACAACCACGTCACCGACAGCGTGGAGCGCTGGCAGGCGCCGCGCTGCATCGTGGCGCTGCCGGTGCACATCGCCTCCCGCGTGGTGCGCAACCCGCCCACCTTCCTGACCGGCGCGGCGCAGCGCCTGACCTGGGCGCCCTGGCTGGTGGCCAACCTCCACATCGACAGCCCGCTGACCGACCGGCCCGGCGCCGCGCCCGCCTGGGACAACGTGCTGTACGCCGACGCCACGCCCGGCGGCCTGGGCTACGTGGACGCAGGCCACCAGCGCCTGGACACCCGCGCCACACTGGCCGGCCCCACCGTGCTGACGTACTACCAGGCCCTGGGCAGCGTGCCCGACGGCCGTCAGCAACTGGCGCAGCAGCCCTGGCAGCACTGGGCCGAGGGCGCGCTGGCCGCCCTGTCCGTGCCCCACCCCGACCTGCGCCGCCGCGTCACGCGGGTCGAGGTCACGCGCTACGGGCACGCCATGGCCATCCCCACGCCGGGGCTGGTCACGTATTTGAGCCAAATCGGCCTCTACCGCGCACCTGGCAAGCGCAACCAGCTATCAAAAGCAGAGCGTGCACTGGCCCTGCCCACGCCCGCCACGGCGCGCCTGGCGTTCGCGCACAGCGACTGGTCGGGCTACTCGGTGTTTGAAGAAGCCTTCACGCGCGGGCATGGGGCTGGCCTGGTGGCGGCTGCGGGGTAGGCGTGCCGTGGGCGCGGCGATCCACATCGCAATCCACATCGGCCGGCAGGAGCTGTGCCTGCTCGATGGCGACGAGGTGCTGGCCCGTTACCCCGTGTCCACCGCGCTGAACGGCGTTGGCGAGACCCACGGCAGCGGTTGCACGCCCCGCGGCCAGCACCGCGTGCGGGCCAAGGTCGGCGCGGGCTGCGCACCCGGCACAGTGTTCGTCGGGCGCCGGCCCACGGGCGAGGTGTATTCGCCCGACCTGGCCGCGCAGCACCCCGGGCGCGACTGGATCCTGGCGCGCATCCTGTGGCTCACCGGCTGCGAGCGCGGTTTCAACCGGGGCGGCGGTGTGGACACGCTGCGCCGCTTCATCTACATCCACGGCTGCCCGGACGGCACGCCGCTGGGCGTGCCCGCGTCGCACGGCTGCGTGCGCATGGCCAATGCGGATGTGATCGACCTGTTCGAGCGGGTGCCCGTGGGGACTCCGGTGCTCATCCAGGCCTGAGGCCCGGCGGGGGCTGCGGCGCGGCAGCCGCTGTGTGTCCACGCCCTGATGCGGCTTTTTGCCCAATTGTTCACGCTCCGGCCCCTGCCTGCGCGCGTACGGGTGCGCTGGCGGCGGCAAACCGGAGACACTCGCGCATCGCCCACTTTTTTGGAGAAAAGACGCCATGACGCTCATGCGCCGCCTGCTCGTATCGCTTGCCACCGCGGTGTCCGCGCTGGTCCTCGTCTCGCCCGCCTCGGCCCAGGACATCGCCGGGTCCAAGGACAACCCGCTGGTCAAACGCTTCGCCGGCTCCACCATCGTGGGCTACGACTACAAGCGCTTCGACGAATACGTCGTGCCCACCGGCACCTACAAGAAGTACGACACCACCACCACCAAGCGCTCGTGGGCCAGCACATTGCCGGTCGAGGGCGCGGTGACCCGCCTGTGGTACGAGGCGGCCGGCGACGCATCGCCCGCCGAGCTGGTGCGCAACTACCAGAACGAAGTGCAGGCTGCGGGCGGCACGGTGCTGTACGACTCCGGCAAGGACGATGCCTTCCGCGACCGCACCTGCTTTTTGTGCACCTACGGCTGGCGCAAGATCAACACCACGCGCTCGACCTACACCTTCACCCAGGCCGACACCGCCACCGCGCGCATCGCCAGCTTCAAGATCCCGCGCCCGCAGGGAGACATCTACATCGTGGTCGAGGCGGTCAGCTGGCCCAACGCCAGCAAGGACTACAAGGCCGTCAAGGGCGCCTACGCGGCGGTCGACATCATCGAGACCGGCGCCCTGCAGCAGAACATGGTCACGGTGAACGCGAGCGACATGTCCAAGGCCATCGCCACCACCGGCCGCGTGGCCCTGTACGGCATCCTGTTCGACACGGCCAAGGCCGACATCAAGCCCAAGTCCAAGCCCGCGCTCGACGAGATCGCCAAGCTGCTCAAGGCCGAGGCGACGCTCAAGCTGCGCGTGGTGGGCCACACCGACAACCAGGGCTCGCTGGATTCCAACATCGCGCTGTCCAAGCGCCGGGCCGAGGCGGTGAACGCCGCGCTCACCAGCCAGTACGGCATTCCGGCCACGCGCCTGTCCGCCTTCGGCGTGGCGGACCTGGCCCCGGTGGCCAGCAATGGCGACGAAGGCGGCCGCGCCAAGAACCGGCGCGTGGAACTGGTGCCGCTGTAAGCGGCGGCCCGCACTGGCCACGCTCTCCGCGCCGCCGCCGCAGTGGTCGGTGTGGTCAGCGCGCAGCGCCCCGGGCCTGCCGCACCGGCGCCCCACGGTCACACCCTCGTCACGGGCAGGCGGCATCGTCGCCGCTTCATCTGCTTTCACTGCCCCGAGCGACCATGTCCCGACTCTCCACCCTGGGTGCCTGCGCCCTGCTGGCGTGCACCGCCGCCGCCTGCTTCTCCACCTCTGCCCTGGCCCAGCAGGCCTACCCCGCCACGCTGGCCGGCCACGCCGTGCTGCCGGCGTTCACCGTCATCCCCGCACCCAAGGACGCACCGCAGGACCTGCAGGTCAGTGGCAAGTTCACCACCCCGCGCCGCGTGGAGGCCATCGGCACGGTGATGGGCCAGTCGGGCGGGCGCGACACCGGCGTCTCGCTGCCCTTCAAGGGCCAGCCCCTGCAGGGCCACTCGGGCATCAAGCGCATGGCCGACGGATCGTTCTGGATCCTCACCGACAACGGCGCTGGCGCCAAGGCCAACTCGGCCGACTTCATGCTGTACCTGAACCACTACACGGTGGACTTCCAGGGCGGCGAGTTCAAGCGCCAGAAGACGATTTTCCTGCACGACCCCGACAAGAAGGTGCCGTTTCGCATCACGCACGAAGGCACGGACCAGCGCTACCTGACCGGCGCCGACTTCGACCCCGAGAGCTTCCAGTTCGCCGGTGGCGCACTGTGGATCGGCGACGAGTTCGGCCCCTTCCTCATCAAGGCGGACCTGAATGGCAAGGTGCTGGGGGTGTTCGAAACCAAGGTCGACGGCAAGGTCGTGCGCTCGCCCGACGCCCCCGGCGTGCTGATGCCCGGCGCGCCAGACGCCAAGCCCACGCCCTTCGAGGTCAAGCGCTCCAAGGGCTACGAAGGCATGGCGTCGTCCAAGGACGGCAGCAAGCTCTACGCCCTGCTCGAAGGCCCGCTGTGGAACGAGGACGCCAAGGCGTACGAGAACGTGGGCGGCAAGCAGTACCTGCGCGTGCTGGAGTTCGACGTGAAGAGCGAGCAATGGACCGGCCGCCACTGGAAGTATGTGCTGGAGGCCAACCACCACGCCATCGGCGACTTCAACATGATCGATAGCAGCACGGGCCTGATCATCGAGCGCGACAACGGCGAAGGCACGGCCGACAAGGCCTGCCCCGCAGACCAAAAGCGCACCGACTGCTTCCACGACCTGGCCAAGTTCAAGCGCGTGTACAAGGTCGAGATGAGCGACGCGAACGTGGGCGGCGAGATCCGCAAGGTCGGCTACATCGACCTCATGAACATCCAGGACCCCAAGCGCCTGTCGAAGAAGCCGCTGACCAACGGCGTGCTCACCTTCCCGTTCTTCACCATCGAAAACGTGGACGTGGTGGACGGCACGCACATCGTCGTGGGCAACGACAACAACATGCCTTTCAGCAGCAGCCGCGAGCCGAACAAGGCGGACGACAACGAGCTGGTGCTGCTGGAAGTGGGCGAGCTGCTGCGAGCCAAGTAATCGGGGTGGGCAACAGCCGCGCGGTGTGTGACGACCGCTGGGGCTACCCCATCGGCCGTTGTGAGATCTCCACAGCCCCTCAACCGTTCGGGCTGAGCTTGTCGAAGCCAGGGCAAGGCTTCGACAGGCTCAGCCCGAACGGTGATAGGGGCTAAGGCTTGAGGCGCAGCCTGCGAGATAGACGGATGGCAAAATTCGCCTTTGCCCATCCGCGGGCTCCACCTCCGCTCCCCACCATGTTCACAGGCATCGTCCAGGCCACGGCAGGCATTGCCGCCATCCAAGACCGCGCAGGCCTGCGCACCTTCACGCTCGACTTTCCCGCAGGCTTCTGCCAGGACCTGGCCATCGGCGCCAGCGTCTCCACCGACGGCGTGTGCCTCACGGTGACCGAGATCCTGTCGCCCACGCAGGCCAACTTCGACGTGATGCTGCAAAGCCTGAACATCACCACGCTGGGCAGCTACGCCGAGGGCGACCGCGTGAACGTGGAGCGCGCTGCCAAGGACGGGGCCGAGATCGGCGGCCACCCGCTGTCGGGCCATGTGGACTTCACCGGCACGCTGGTGCAGCGCCGCGAGTTCGACAACAACCTGGTGTGGCGCGTGGCGGTGCCCGAGGCCTTTCGCCGCTATATCTTCGCCAAGGGCTACATCGCCATCCACGGCGCCAGCCTCACGGTGGCCGAGGTGAACCGGCCAGAGGGCTGGTTCGAAATCTGGATGATCCCCGAGACGCGCCGCGCCACCGTGTTCGAGGGCAAGCGCGAGGGCGATGCGCTCAACATCGAGATCGAGCGCAGCACCCAGGTGGTGGTGGACACCGTGCGCGAGGCGGTGCAGGAAAGCCTGGGCCGCCTGCAGCCCGTGCTGGAAGCCTTGCTCAAGGAAAAGGGCCTGTCGCTCGACGACTTCGTGCAGGCGCCGGTGCTGAAGTGACGTGGTGAGGGTGAGGGCCTGCAGTGCAGTCCTGACGCCGCCTTGCTTCGCGTTGCGCCGTGTCGCAGTCAGGCCCCGGCGACATAGTCGAGAAAACCGGTCACTTTGCGCAGGCGGCCGTGTGCGTCGACCTCCGCCATATCCGTGCCGCGCGCCACGGGCTCTGCGCCATCGGCGGCCAGCGCCCACGAAAAACGCACGACATCATGGTGCCCCTCGGGCGTGCCCAGCAGGGTGAAACGGTGACCCGCAAAGCGCTGCTGCGCACCAGCGATCAATGCGGCCAGGCCATCGTGGCCCTGGCCTTCCATCATGGGGTCGCGGTACTGCACATCGCTGCTGAAAGTGCTGCGCACCAGATGGTCGCGCTGCGCGCCGTCGGTGGCGTTCCAGGCGGCGATGTAGCGCGCGGCCAGCTCGGGGCAACCGTGGCGGCGGTGGGGATGGTGGTGGCGTGCTCCGGGGTTTCGACGGTGTTCATGGCAAGGCTCCTTTTGAGGGTGTGGATACAGGTGGGTCGGCCGCACAGGACATGCGCGTGCGGCCTGGGGTCATTGTTCAAAAGGGCGTGAACGGCGTCGATGACCCGGCAGGTCATGCACGTCCCTATCATTGAGGACCTGGCCATTGCTGACCACCGTGCCCTGATGCGCTCAACTCCACCTCACGTTCGCCCCCTCTCTCTGCGGGACCTGCCCGGCCTGCTGGCGGTGCAGCTGGCCTGCTACGGCGAGGGCTTTGTGGAAAGCGGCGAGGTCTTTGCCCGCCGCCTGGCCAGCCCCGCCAACTGCTCGCTGGTGCTGGAGCGCGCGGGCGTGGTGTGTGCCTACCTGGCCGCCTACCGGTCGGTGCGGCACAAGGTGACGCCCCTGCACGGCAGCTTCGAGGCGGTGCCGCAGCCCGACACGCTCTACCTGCACGACATGGCCGTGCTGCCCGACTGCGCGGGCCAGGGCCTGGCGCGTGCCCTGCTGCAGCCGATGTGGGACGCAGCGCGGGCGCAGGGCCTGCAGCACACGGCGCTGGTGTCGGTGCAGGGCTCGCAAGGCTACTGGGAGCGCCAGGGCTACGCCGTGCAGCCGCTGGCCGATGCGGTGCAGCGCGCGCGGCTGGCCAGCTATGGCGAAGGCGCGGTGTACATGGTGCGAATGCTGTAGGCAACTGGCGCCAAGGCAGCGCCGCCGTGGCCCCTGCGCGACAGCAGCATGTGGCGTGCTACAGAGGCTGTTGGCAGCACGTCATGCTGCCTCGTCATAATGCGCGCCATGCCCCACCGCTGGAAACCCAACGTCACCGTGGCCGCGCTCGTCGAGCGCGACGGCCGCTTTCTGCTGGTCGAGGAAGAGACCACGGACGGCCTCAAGCTCAACAACCCCGCGGGCCACCTGGACCCGGGCGAGTCGCCCATCCAGGCCTGCGCGCGCGAGGTGCTGGAGGAAACGGCCCACGACTTCGAGCCCACGGCCCTGATCGGCGTGTACCTGAACCGCTTCACCAAGACGCGCACCGGCGACGACATCACCTACATGCGCTTTGCGTTCGCGGGCACGCTGGGCACGCACCACGACTGGCGCACGCTCGATACCGGCATCGTGCGCACGGTGTGGATGACGCCCGACGAGATCCGCGCCTGCCCGGAGCGCCACCGCAGCCCGCTGCTGCTGCGCTGCCTGGAGGACTACCTGGCGGGCCAGCGCTTTCCGCTGTCGCTGGTGCACACCGATATCTCGGTCACCGAGCCGGCGTCGCAGCAGGGCTAACTCAAGGCCCCGGGTGCGGGGGAGTTCACTCCGCCGTGAGCTTGCGCTCCTTGATGATGGCGGCCCACTGCGCGGATTCCTTCTTCATGAAAGCCGTGAGCTCCACGCGCGTGGTGGGCTGGGGCGTGAGGCCGTGCTTGTTCAGCGCCTCTTTCACGCCCGCATCGTTCAGCACCTTCACGATCTCCTGGTTCCAGCGGTCCAGGATGGCAGGCGGCGTCTTGCCGGGGGCGACAAACGCATACCAGTTCAGCGCCTCGAAGCCCGGGTAGCCCGACTCCGCCACGGTGGGGATGTTCGGCAGGTAGGCCGGGCGCGTGAGGCCCGTGGTGGCCAACGGGATCAGCTTGCCCGTCTCCACATGCGGCATGGCCGTGGGCGGCGCGGCAAAGTACGAGGTGATGCGCCCGCCCAGCAGGTCCTGCAGCGCCGGCGCGCCGCCCTTGTACGGCACATGGGTCATGTCGATGCCCGCGC
The DNA here is from genome assembly GCF_044542805.1 of Acidovorax sp. NPDC077693. Taxonomy (NCBI): domain Bacteria; kingdom Pseudomonadati; phylum Pseudomonadota; class Betaproteobacteria; order Burkholderiales; family Comamonadaceae; genus Acidovorax; species Acidovorax sp. NPDC077693. The sequence continues at coordinate 84,933 of NZ_JBITVD010000019.1, forward strand.
GCTGGTTGAACAGCTCGCCCGCCAGGTGCGACGCCGAGCCCGCGCCGGTGGAGGCAAAGTCCACGCTGCCGGGCTTCTTCTTGGACAGCTGCACGAACTCGGCCAGCGTTTTGGCGCCCGCGTCCTGGTGCACCACCAGCACGTTCGGAAAGTTCACCCCGCCCGACACCGCCGCCAGGTCCTTGAATGGGTCGTAGGTGAGCTTCATGAGGTGCGGCGCGATGGTCAGCGGCCCCACCGAGCCCAGCAGCAGCACCGTGCCATCGGGCACCGCATTGGCCACGAACTGGTGGGCGATGTTGCCGCCCGCCCCGCCCTTGTTGTCCACCACCACCGGCTGGCCGATGTTCTCGCCCAGCTTCTTGGCGATCAGGCGCGCGGCGGCGTCGGCCGCGCCGCCGGCGGCAAAGCCGACGACCAGGGTCACGGGCTTTTTGGGCGGGAAGTCCTGGGCGTGGCCGGCGCCACCCAGCAGCAGGGCGGTGGCGGTGGCGAGGGCGTGCAGGGCAGCGCGTTTTTTCATGGTGGTCTCCTTCATCGTGGTGTTGTGGATTCGTGTTGTCGTGTGGTTGTCGGTGGCGTCACCGCACACCGGGGCGCTTCGCCACGCCCGTGCTCAGTCGGCACCCAGTCCGATGGGGTGGGGCTGGCGCTTTTCCACCGCATGGCGCAGCAGCGCTGCGGTGCGGAAGATGCCGTGCGCGAACTTGCCGTAGGGCAGCGTGGCGAACAGCGCCATCACCGCGCCCAGGTGCAGGCACAGCATCAGCGCCAGGGCCGGCGTGCCGCGCGCGGCCCAGAGCAGCAGGCCGCTGGTCGCGGTGAGGAACAGCAGCGCGATGAAGCCGCGGTCCATGGGCTTTTGCGCGGCATCGCCCTGCGCGGGGTGGCGGCGCAGGTTCAGCCACCACAGGCCCGCGGTGCCTATGGCCAGGCTGACGCCGCCCACGCCGCCCAGCAGTTTGGGCAGGCTGGGCAGGTCGTACGGTGCGGCCTGGCCCAGCAGGTAGTGGTACAGCGTGGCCACGCTGGTGGCGGCAAAGCACAGCATGAAGCCGTAGAACGTGAGGTGGTGAAACCGCCGGCGCGACAGGGTGTACGCGTCGTCCTCGTTGTGGCAGCCCTCGCCGTGGCCGCCGTCCAGGTATTTCAGGCGCAGCACGGCATCGGTGGCCTCAGCGGTGGCGGGGGCGCTCAGCGGCGCACCGCTGGTGGCGGGCGTCACGTCGCGCCAGAAGCGGCGCACGCCCAGCGCCAGGGCCAGCGTGGCGAACAGGAACACCGGCGCGAACAGGCCCACCAGCAGGTTGTGCGGAAAGATGCCGTAGAAGCCGCCCTGCGGCGTGCTCCACAGCGCCGCCAGGCCCTGCCCGTGCAGCGCCACGGCCAGCACCAGGAACAGCGCCAGGCTCGCCGCCAGCGCGAGCGACAGCGTGAGGCCGTTGCGCTGGTAGAGCGCGCCCAGCGCCGGGGGCCACGCGTAGTCCGCATACGTCTGGCCGCGCACCTGCGCCATGGCCTGCGGGATGTTCACCGCAAATTCGTGCGGCGGCGCGTACTGGCAGGCGTGCAGGCAGGCGCCGCAGTTGTGGCACAGGTTGGCGATGAAGTGGATGTCGGCCTTCGGGAATTCGAGCCGGCGCGTCATGGCCGGGAATACGGCGCAAAAGCCTTCGCAGTAGCGGCAGGCGTTGCAGATCTGCAGCTGGCGCGCCACCTCGGCTTCGGCGCCCGTCAGCGGCAGTGCAGGCACCACGTCGCCGTTGGCCAGCGCCCGGGCATCGCGTGTCAGGGCTTCAAGCGCTTGCATGGGGTACTCCTGTTTTTATAGCTGCTTGCGCTTGCTGGGCAAGCGGTAGGGCCTGTTTTGATGCCAAAGCCGCCTGTGCGCCCGCGATGCGGCCGAAGGCGGTGCCGATGCTCATGCCCACCCCGGCCGTGTAGCCCTTGCCCAGCACGTTGCCGGCCATCATTTCGCCGGCCACGAACAGGTTGGGGCTGGGCGCGTTGCCAAAGCGCACGGCGGCGGTCTCGTCGGTGTGCAGCCCCAGGTAGGTGAACGTCACGCCGGGCCTCAGTGCATAGCCGTAGAACGGCCCGGTGGCGATGGGCCGTGCCCAGTGGGTCTTGGCGGGCGCGATGCCCTCGGTGTGGCAGTCGTCCAGCGTGGTGTGGTCGAAGGTGCCCACGCGGCAGGCGGCGTTGTAGGTGTCGAGCGTGCGCATGAAGGTGTCCACGGGCAGGCCGAGCTTTGCGGCCAGCTCGGGCAGGGTGTCGGCCTTCACGCCCGGGAACACGGGTGGCATGAAGCGGCCGATGGCCTGGCTGTCGATGACCGAGTAGCCGATCTGCCCCGGCTGCTGCGCCACCAGGCGTCCCCAGATGGCATAACGCTTGGGCCAGAAGTCCTCGCCCTCGTCGTAGAAGCGCTCGCCCTCGCGGTTGACCACCACGCCCAGCGACACGCAGTCGATGCGCGTGCAGATGCCGCCGTCGTACAGCGGCGCGCGCGCGTCGATGGCCACCATGTGGGCCTGCGTGGGGTCGCCGATGCGGTCCGCGCCGTGGTCGTCGAGCAGGTGCCGGAGCAACACGCCCCGGTTGTAGGCCGTGCCGCGGATCAGGAAGTTGTCCGACGGCCACTCGCCGCGCTCGTTCTGGCCCCAGGCCTCGCGCAGCCATTCGCGGTTGGACTCGAACCCGCCGGCCGCGAGCACGCAGCTCCTGGCGGTGATGCGCTCGCCGCCTGCCAGGTGCGCCGCGACGAAGCGGCCGTTGTCGATATCCAGGCGCTCCACCGGCGACTCGTAGCGCACCTGCACGCCCAGCGCCTCGGCACTGCGGTAGTAGGCATTGACCAGCGCCTTGCCCCCGCCCATGAAGAACGCGTTGGTGCGCGCCACATGCAACGTGCCCGCCAGCGCGGGCTGAAAGTGCACGCCGTGGCTGCGCATCCAGGGGCGGCAGGTGGCCGACGCGCGGATCACCAGGCGCGCCAGGTGCTTGTTGGTGAGGCCGCCGGTGACCTTGAGCAGGTCCTGCCAGAACTCCTCTTCGGGATAGCTGCCCACCAGCACGTCCTGCGGTGCATCGTGCATGCAGCGCAGGTTGCGGGTGTGGGCCGAGTTGCCGCCGCGCAAGGCCCGCGGGGCCGATTCGAGCAGCAGCACGCTGGCCCCCGCCTCGCGCGCCATGAGCGCGGCGCACAGCGCGGCGTTGCCGCCGCCGATGACCAGGACATCCACGCTCATGGCCGTGGGCCCGTGCGGAAGCGGCAGGTGCAGGCCGTGCTGCGGGCAGGCGTGGTGGGATGGGGTGTGGGGCCCATGGTGGTGTCTCCTGGCGTAGTCGCCGTGTCGTTCATCGTGTGACGGCGACTGTAGGGAGACGGCGGGCCGTCGTGCAGCGGGCTCAGGTCATGGGGGTATCACAGATCGAGATGGCAGCGTGGCCGTTGAGGGCGCGTGGCCGGTTCAGGCGGCTGCGCCTTCGCCGCCGATCCACGTCGTCCCGAACCACTGGCCGCTGGTGACCAGCTCGCGCACGCAGTCCGCCATGACCACGCGCGTGGCCAGTGCGGCGGGCGAGAGTTCTTCGTCCGGAAGGCTGCACAGCAGGTTCACGCGGCGCGCGGGCGCGTCGGTCAGGCGCGCGCACTGAAAGCGCTCGGCCGCGTCCGGGTAGCGGCCCATGGCGGCCCAGGGCTGCACGGTGGAGCCCAGGCCCGCGTCCACGGCGGCCATCACCATCGCCAGCGAGTCCACCTCCAGCACCACGTGCGGCGCCACGCGGTCGCGCGCGAAGGCGGTGTCGAGCGTGCTGCGCAGGCCGTGCGGGCCGGTGGGCAGGATCAGCGGCTCGTCGCCCAGCTCGGCCACGGTCAGGGTCTTGGGCAAGGCACGGCCGCCGGGGTTGCCAGGGCCTCGGCGCGCGCAGATGAGGAACAGGTCTTCTTCCAGCAGCGGCGCCATCTCCCAGCGCCGCGCGCCCGCGGCCTGCCGGGCCTGGTGCAGGCGGGTGTCGAACAGCACGGCCAGGTCCAGCTCGCGCGCGTTGAGCATGGCCGTGAGGTGGCCCGACATGCTCTCGACCATGTGCAGCCGCACGTCGGGGTAGCGCGTGCGCATGGCCTGCATCAGCGGCAGGCCCAGCACGCCCGCGGTGGTGGGCGCCAGGCCCACGGTGACGGTGCCCGACAGGCGTGCCTGCTGCGCGGCGCGCACGGCCTGGTCGGCATGGCGCAGGGTGAGCTGCGCCTCGCGGAAGAACGCCAGGCCCGCCTCGGTGGGCGTCACGCCGCGCGGCGTGCGCTGCAGCAGGCGCGTTGCCAGCTCGCCCTCCAGCCGGGTGATCTGCTGACTGAGCGCGGACTGCACCACGTCCAGGTCCAGGGCGGCGCGGCTCATGGAGCCACGCTCCACCACGCGCACGAAATAGCGCAGTTGTCTCAGTTCCATCGCAGGGCCTCGTGGGCGAATGCCATCACGGTGTGTGATGGCGCGGATGTTCGCACACTCGGGTGGCGCTGCTTTTTGGTGAAAAACGGGCCCTGCCGCTGGATGGTCAAGCGCAAGCAGCTACTGTTTTTGTAGCGTGGCGCCGTCAGGGAAAGAAGCGACGGCGCGCAGGTGCCATGCCGCCCGCATGGGCCAGAAAAGAAACAGGCTGCGCAGCCCCACCAGACGCTGCGCAGCCGGGCCTTGCGACCTCAGAAGCTGTGCATCACGCCGGCAGACACGCCGCTGGCCGTGCGTTTGTTGGCCGCGCCCTGAAAGCCGTTGCGCCAGCGCGTGTGGTCCAGCTCGGCGTACACCCGGGTGCGGCGCGACAGCTTGTACTCGGCAAACGCGACCATGCGGCCGTAGCCATCATCGGCCGAGCCGGTGCGCTCGCGGTCCACCTTGTAGTAGGTGGCGGTCAGGTCCAGCAGCGGCAGGGCCGCCCAGGTGGCACCTGCCGAGAGCACGCGCTGCTCGGTGTGCGTGGCCGCACCGGTCTGCGCCTTGCTGCGCCCCGCATTGGCCGCCAGGCGCACGGTGCCCCACTGGTAGGCCGCGCCCAGCGTCGCGCCGTCCAGCGAGCGGAGGTTGGCGTCCTTGAAGTTCTGCACAGCGCCCGACACGGTGAAGCCGCCGTCCGCATAGGCCAGGCCCACGCCGCGCGAAGACAAGGGCGAGGTCTGCGACGCCACCTCGCCCAGTCCCAGCATGGCCCGTGCGGTGAATCCGCCGAAACGGCCGGTGTACTTGATGGAATTGTCCAGCCGGTACGAGCCCGAGTTGGCGCCCGCGCTGCCGTACTCGATGCCCAGGCCGTGCTGGCTGAGCGCGGTCACGCCGATGTTGGGGTTGAAGCTGGCAAAGCGCATGGCCAGCGGGTCCACGGGCGATATGGCGTCGGCCAGCGTGGTCGTCTGCCGCCCCAGCGCCACCGTGCCCCACCCGCCCTGCAGGCCCACCCACGAGGCGCGGTCGAAGTACTTGCTGCTGTTGGCGGGCGCGCCGGTGTCGGCGTTGAGGCCGCTTTCCAGGTTGAACAGCGCACGCAGGCCGCCGCCCAGGTCTTCGGTACCCCGCACGCCCCAGCGGCTGGTGGTGTGGATGCCGCTGCCCAGGCTGCGGCTCGACCCCGGCGCGGGCGCGTTGGCGGCCGAGAGGCCGCTGGCCTGGCGCACGCCCAGGTCCACCACGCCGTAGAGCGTGAGCGCGGAGGATGGGGTGGAGGCTGCGGGCGTCGTCTGGGCGAAGGCGGGCGCGCACGCCAGCAGGGCGCAGAGTGTGAAGGGCGCGGACAGGGCGTACGGCGCCGCGGTCTTTGTTGTCATGGTGTCTCCTCGGATCGGTGTGTTCTTTGGGGGGCGGGGTCAATCAGCCGTCAGTTGGGCCTTTTGCACCACGCCGCGCCACTTGGCGAGCTCCTGGCGCACGGTCATGGCCAGCGCTTCGGGCGTGCTGCTGTCCACCACGGCGCCCTGCTCTTCGATGCGGCGCGCGACGTCCTTGTCGGCCAGGGCGGCGTTGAGCGTCTTGTTGAGCTGCTCCACCACCGCCTTCGAGGTCTTGGCCGGGGCGAACAGCGCGTACCACTGCGTGATCTCCACGCCCTTGATGCCCGCCTCTTCCATCGTGGGCACGTCGGGCATCAGCGACGAGCGCTTGGGGCCGGCCAGGGCCAGCGCGCGCAGCTTGCCGTTCTTGACGTGCGAGGAGGCCGAGAACAGGCTGGGGAACATCACCTGCGTCTGGTTGGCCATGGTGTCGTTCATCGCCGGGGCCGAGCCGCGGTAGGGCACGTGCGCCATCTGCGCGCCGCTCTCCAGCTTGAACATCTCGGCCGAGAAGTGCGGCGCGGTGCCGTTGCCGGCCGATGCGTAGTTGTAGGCGGTGGGGTTCGCCTTGGTCAGCGCCACGAACTCGGCCACGGTCTTGGCGGGCACCTTGGGGTTGATCACCATCAGCGTGGGCGAGTAGCAGACCATGCCGATGGGCTCGAACTGGGTGATGGGGTCGTAGCGCAGCTTTTGCAGCGCGGGGCTCATGCCGTGCGTGCCGATGTAGCCGAACAGGATGGTGTGGCCGTCCGGCGCGGCGCGGGCCACGAACTCCGCGGCGATGGCGCCGTTGGCGCCCGCCTTGTTCTCGACGATCACCGACTGGCCCAGCAGCTGGGACATCTTCTGGGCCACCACGCGGGCCATGCCGTCGTTGCCGCCGCCGGCCGCGGTGGGCACCACGAGGGTGATCGAGCGCTCGGGAAAGGCAGCGTGCGCAGCCAGCGGCATGCCGGCTGCGAGAGTGGCCAGGGCCAGCCCGGCGGCCAGCGTGCGCCGGCGTGAAAGGGGTGCAGAGGGCTGTGTGGGTGCAGTGTGGCGAGTCATGTCTTGTCTCCTGTGATGTAGGTATGGAATAGCGAAAGCGGAAAGCGGAAAGCGGAAAGCGGAAAGCGGAAAGCGGAAAGCGGAAAGCGGAAAGCGGAAAGCGGAAAGCGGAAAGCGGAAGGGTTGAGGGTTGAAGAAGGGCGGCGCGGGACGTGCCCGCGGTACGCCGCGTTACGTATCGATGTGCCCGCCGCACGGCAGTACGGTCTCGGTGTGGGAGCCGGGGGGCGTCAGTCGTGCGGCTCCAGCGTGTGGTGCGCCACGAACAGCGTGCCCTCCAGGATCTTTCGGGCCGTGCGCACCAGGGCGGCCTGCACCAGCGTGCAGTGGCCGTCCACCAGTGCGAGCTCCACGTCCACGTGGATGCGGCCGGCCGGGTGCAGCACCTCCACCCGGCGCGTGCCGGCGCTGGGCGCGGTGCGGGTGTCGGTGGCCACGGTGCCGGGCAGCACCATCGCGGCGGCCACGCCGATGGCGCCGGTCACTGCGTGTGAGCGGTGGCAGCGGCGGGGCGTGAAGTAGCGCGAGGTGATGCTGCCGGGTACCGTGCCTTCGGAGACGATCACCGGCTTGGGCAGCACGCTGTCCGACACATCGCCCATGCCCATGCGCAGCCCGGCTTCGCAGCGCAGGGCTTCGAGCCGGGCCAGCAGGGCCGTGTCGGCGTCGAGTTCGGCAGGCGTTTCGTCGCCGCGCAGGCCCAGGTCAGCGGCGCGCACCAGCACCATCACCTGGGCGGCGTCGATGCAGGTCACTGGCAGGCCGTGGAGGGTGTCGATGCGCTGGCCGGTCGGAAAGATCTGGCCCGTGACGGCGCCCCAGGCGTCGAGGAAGTTCATCAGCACCGGGGCGGCCGTGCCCTGCACGCCGTCGATGTGCACGTCGCCTTCGTAGTGCACCCGGCCGCCGCGGGTCTGCACCTGCACGTCGATGCGCGAGCGGGTGTTCACGTTGTAGACCCGCACCCGCGTCACGTCACCGGTGGCGCTGGCGGGCACCAGGCCTTGCTCGATGGCGAAGGGCCCCACGCCAGCGAGCATGTTGCCGCAGTTGGGGCGGGTGTCCACGCGGGCCTCGTCCACGCTGACCTGGGCGAAGAGGTAGTCCACATCGCAGTCGGCGTGCACCGACCGCGAGACGATGGCCACCTTGCTGGTCAACGAGTTGCCGCCGCCCAGGCCGTCGATCTGCAGCTCGTGCGGCGAGCCCAGGGCCGCTATCAGCGTGCGGTCACGCTGGGCGGTGTCCTGCGGCAGCCAGTTGGCCAGGAAGAAAGGGCCCCGGGAGGTGCCGCCGCGCATCAGAACGCAAGGAAGGTTGTAGCTCATGGGTCCGCATGGTGCGGCGCGGCGACTTGTTTGTGAATTGCATTGTTGGCAACGATTGATGCATGCTGTGCAATAGATGCCGCGTGCTTTTACGTGCTGAAATGGCATCTGTAAATTGCAACTTTGCGAAGCATTGGTGCACACGGAGCAATGGTTTTCGGGCCTTGGGCCCGCGTCCGCCGCACCTCTTTCAATTACCGCCAGAACGCCCAGCACCGCAGGACCGCCATGAACCAGAAATTCGATCTCGCCGACATCCAGGCCTTTGCCGCCGTGGCCGAGCTGCAGAGCTTTCGGGCCGCGGCCGAATCCATCCACCTGTCGCAGCCGGCCTTCAGCCGCCGCATCGACAAGCTGGAAGAGGCGCTGGGTGTGCGCCTGCTCGACCGCACCACGCGCCGCGTGACGCTCACGGCCGTGGGCCGCGACTTCGCGCGCAAGACGCGCGTGTGGCTCGACGACCTGGATGGCATGCTCATGGGCCTGGGCGACGTGGCGGCGCGGCGCATGGGCGAGGTGACCATTGCCTGCGTGCCCTCGGCCGTGTATTACTTTCTGCCGCAGGTGGTCAAGCGCTACCACGAGCGGTTTCCGAAGATCCGCGTCAAGGTGCACGACGCCAGCGCCAACGAGGTGCTGGTGGCCGTGGCGCAGGGCGATGCGGATTTCGGCCTCAACTTCATCGGCAGCCAGGAGGCCGAGATCGAGTTCAAGCCGGTGCTGGCCGAGCGCTTCGTGGCGGCCTGCCGGCGCGACCATGTGCTGGCGCGGCGCAAGAAGGTCTCCTGGGCGGAGCTGGGCCAGCACGACTTCATGTCGGTGGGCAAGACCTCGGGCAACCGCCTGCTGATGGACCTGGCGCTGGCCAACGTGCCCGACCGCCCCCAGTGCCTGTACGAGGCCAAGCACGTGACCACGCTGCTCGGCTTGGTGGAGGCGGGCCTGGGCGTGGCGGCGGTGCCCAGCCTGGCGATGCCCGGCAAGGACCACCCCACCCTCGTCAGCATTCCGCTGGTGGACCCGGTGGTCACGCGGCAGATGGGGCTCATCAAGCGCCGGGGGCGGTCGCTGTCCCCGGCGGCCCAGCAGCTCTATGACCTGCTGGTGGCTACGCGTACTGCGCGGCCGCGCAGCGCCGGGGCGTCCGCAAAAATACAATCGCAGGGATGACAGCATCCCCCAAGCAGCGCGTCGTCGTCGGCCTCTCCGGCGGCGTCGACTCCGCCGTGACCGCCCACCTGCTCAAACAGCAGGGCCATGAGGTGGTCGGCATTTTCATGAAGAACTGGGAAGACGACGACGACAGCGAGTACTGCTCGTCCAACATCGACTTCGTGGACGCGGCCGCCGTGGCCGATGTGATCGGCATCGAGATCGAGCACGTGAACTTCGCGGCCGACTACAAGGACCGCGTGTTCGCCGAGTTCCTGCGCGAGTACCAGGCCGGCCGCACGCCCAACCCGGACGTGCTGTGCAACGCCGAGATCAAGTTCAAGGCGTTCCTCGACCACGCCATGCGCCTGGGTGCCGAGAGGATCGCCACGGGGCACTACGCCCGCGTGCGCCAGAACGGGGCTTCGGGCCTGTTCGAGCTGCTCAAGGGGCTGGACCCCTCCAAGGACCAGAGCTACTTCCTGCACCGCCTGAACCAGGCGCAGTTGTCCAAGACGCTGTTCCCGGTGGGCGAGCTGCACAAGACCGAAGTGCGCCGCATCGCCGAGGAGATCGGCCTGCCCAACGCCAAGAAGAAGGATTCCACCGGCATCTGCTTCATCGGCGAGCGGCCGTTCCGCGAATTCCTGAACCGCTACATCAGCCACGAACCCGGCCCCATCCAGGACGACCGGGGCCGCACCCTGGGCAAGCACGTGGGCCTGTCGTTCTACACGCTGGGCCAGCGCCAGGGCCTGGGCATCGGCGGCATCAAGGAAAAGGGTGCCCAGCGCGGCGGCGGCGAGCACGAGCCCTGGTTCGTCGCCCGCAAGGACCTGGCCAGGAACACGCTGCGCGTGGTGCAGGGGCATGACCACCCCTGGCTGCTGTCGCACCAGCTCTCGGCCCAGGACGCCAGCTGGACAGCGGGTCACCCGCCGGCGCCGGGCGCCTACGCCGCCAAGACCCGCTACCGCCAGCAGGACGCGGCCTGCGAGCTGAGCGGTGCACAGGCGGACGGCTTCGGGCTGCGCTTCTACCAGGCGCAATGGGCCGTGACGCCCGGGCAGAGTGCGGTGCTGTACGACGGCGAGGTGTGCCTGGGCGGCGGGGTGATTTCAGGCGCTTCGGACTGAAACATTTACACACTACGATAGTTGCAAAAAACTATTAAATTCAGCATTTAATAGTTTTCTTGATGGTTGGTGTGGTTTGGTACCTACAAACCGGTCGGTAGTTGCCGGCAGTTGAACCAAGTTGACCTTTGGATGCAGGCCGAAAAGGGCGTGTGCGGATCAAGGCTTCTAAAATTCCGGCACGCTGATTGAAACCATGTGTATCAATCGGTGGTTCTGGTTTACCCTTAGTTCGGTCAATCCTGCGCCGGCCCGCCGCCGGTCTGATGTTCCTGCCTGCGCCATGTCCACTTCCGCCGCTTCCTTCCCCAGCCCAGAGATCGCCGAGCACCTGGCCACGCAGCAGTGCGCAGCGCAGTGGAGGGGGTTCCTGCAGGCGCTGACGGAAGAATTCGCGTCCTCCCTGGCCCCCGAGGATTTGCATGCGCTGATGTTCCGCGTGGGAACGCGCTTTGCGGCCGCGAACCCCCTGGCGCCCGCTGCCACGCTGGACGAGCTGCAGCGCGGCATGACGGCGGTGTGGGAGCGCATCGACTGGGGCTGGGTGCAGCTGTCGCAAGAAGCGGCGCGCTTGAACATCCAGCACAGCCTTTCGCCCGTATCTGCAGCATTCGGGGCGCGCCACGTCCAGTGGTCGGGCGGTTTCCTGGAGGGGGTGTACCAGAGCTGGATGGAGCAGGCCGGCTCCGGGGCGCTGCGCGTGGTCCAGGTGGCTCCTGCCGACGCCTGGGGCTGCGTGCAGTTCCAGCTGGCGCGCTGAACTGTGGCCCCGCACGCAACAACGCACAGACGGTGATTGACCTATGAAGCCCTCCGATGACGTCGTGAACCTCTTTCAACAGTTTGGCGCCAAGCCCGGCCCTTACCAGGAACTGGCGCGCCAGCAGGAGCACCAGCTGTCGCGTGACCGCTGGCCGCTGGTGACGGCGGTGCATGGCGCCGTGGCCGGGGACATCCCGTCGGTGGTGCGCCGCGGCGATGCCGCGGAGGCGGCTCCAGTGCCCGCGGTCCGGCCGAACGCTGTGCCGGCCGCCGCTCCCGCGGGTCCGGGTCCTGCCGCATGGGCGCAACTGGCCCCTGCGCCTGTATCGGCGCCCGCCCCTGCCCCTGCGGCCCTGGCCCCGGCTGCCGCTTCGGTGGACGCCTTGGCGCAGCCCGCACCCGTCGCCGCCCCCTTGATGTCTGCGGACCACGCGCCAGGCTACCGGGCGGCAACGCCCGTTTCTCCGGCCCCGGTGGCCGCATCGGCGCTGGCGTCGCGCTCGCCGCTGTCGGGCCTGGCGGGCCTGCGCTCCGGCGCTCCCGCCGCCGAAGCCCCTGCGCCCGCAGCCGGCACATTGCCCACGGACCTGCCCTCCGTGTTCGCCCGTTTGGCCGGGTCGGCCGCAGCCGCTCCGGCCGCCCCGCAAGCCGCACCCGCGCCTGCTCCGGTCTGGCAACCGCGCCGAGGTCCGTACCCATGAAGGTGATCGCTATCGTTTCCGCCAAGGGGGGCGTGGGCAAGACGACATTGACGGCGAACCTGGCCACGGCCCTGCAAAGCCAGGGCGTGGGCACGCTCCTGGTGGTGGACATGGACCCGCAGAACGCGCTGGGCCTGCACTTCGGTGCCGACCCGCGCGCGCTGGGCGGGGTGTCCCGCGCCAGCCTGGAAGGTGAACACTGGGGCGCTGTCTGCGTGCGCAGCCTCTCGGGGGTGAACGTGCTGCCCTTCGGGATGGTGAACGAGTCGGACCGGGTGGCCTTCGAGCGCCACCTGGACGCCCACCCTGCCTGGCTGGTCGAGCAGCTGCAGCGCCTGGAGCTGCCGCCCGACGCCGTGGTGCTGGTCGACACGCCGCCCGGCCCGTCGGTGTACATGCAGCAGGCGCTGTCGGCCGCGCAGGCGGCGGTGATCGTCAGCCTGCCCGATGCGGCCTCCTATGCGGCCCTGGCGCTCATGCAGCGCCTGGTGAATACATATTGCGCTCCCCGACCGGACTTTGTGGACGCGCTGTACGTGGTCAACCAGGTCGACAGCGCGCGCCAGCTGGCCAAGGACATCACGCGCGTCATGCAGGACAACCTGGGCGAACGCCTGGTCGGTGTGATCCATGAAGACCAGGCGGTGCGCGAAGCACTCGCCTACGACCAGAGCGTGCTGCAGTACGACGCCCACGGCCAGGCCGCCGACGACCTGCGCAAATGCGCGCGGGCGATCACCCAGCGCCTGCGCCTGCCGCTGCTGCCGGGAGCGCCGCGATGAGCGTCGACCAGCGCCCCCGGGCGGACGAAGTCGCCGACGCCGATTCGCACAGCCCCCAGGCGCACTGGCGCACGGTGGTGCATGCCATCACGGCGTGGGAGATCTGGACGCATCCTCTGGCGCGCGTGGCGGCGGTGGTGTTCAGTGCGCTGCTCATGGGCTTGGTCATCAGCGTGCCGCTGGACCTGCAGGGGCAGGTGCTGTTCTCGCTGGGCTCGTTCGGCGCCGCGCTGCTGCTGAGCAAGACCCCGGGGCGGCTGTCGACGCTGGCGATGATCGTGCTGTCGATCTCGGCCTCGTCGCGCTACATCTACTGGCGCTTCACCGACACCATCGGCTTCACTAACTGGGTGGACGCCGCCTTCGGCTACGGCCTGGTGCTGGCCGAGCTGTACGCGTTCGCCGTGCTGCTCATCGGCTACCTGCAGACCGCCTGGCCGCTGCAGCGCCGCCCGGTGCCCATGCCCGCGGACGTGAGCACCTGGCCCAGCGTGGACGTTTTCATCCCCAGCTACAACGAGCCGCTGGAAGTGGTGCGCCAGACGGTGTTCTCGGCCATGAGCCTCGACTGGCCCCAGGACCGCCTGCACGTGTACGTGCTGGACGACGGCCGCCGCCAGGACTTCCGCGAGTTCTGCGAAGAGCTGGGCGTGGGCTACATCATCCGTGACAACAACCACCACGCCAAGGCGGGCAACATCAACGCGGCGCTCAAGATCACGAACTCCGAGTACATCGCGATCTTCGACTGCGACCACATCCCGACGCGCTCGTTCCTGCAGGTCTGCATGGGCTGGTTCTTCAAGGACACCAACCTGGTGATGCTGCAGACGCCGCACGTGTTCTTCTCGCCCGACCCCTTCGAGCGCAACCTGGACACCTTTCACCGCATGCCCAACGAGGGCGAGCTGTTCTACGGCATCGTGCAGGACGGCAACGACCTGTGGAACGCGTCGTTCTTCTGCGGCTCCTGCGCCATCATCCGCCGCAAGGAGCTGCTGGAGGTGGGCGGCATCGCGGTGGAGACCGTGACCGAAGACGCGCACACCGCGCTCAAGCTCGCGCGCCTGGGCTACAACACCGCCTACCTCGAAGTGCCGCAGGCCGCGGGCCTGGCCACCGAGAGCCTGTCCGGCCACGTGGGCCAGCGCATCCGCTGGGCGCGGGGCATGGCGCAGATCGCCCGCACCGACAACCCGCTGTTCGGCAAGGGGCTCAAGTTCGGGCAGCGGCTGTGCTACCTCAATGCGATGCTGCATTTCTTCTACGGGCTGCCGCGCCTGGTGTTCCTGACCGCGCCGCTGGCCTACCTGTTCTTCGACGCGCACGTGTTCCAGGCCACGGCGCTCATGATCACGGCGTATGCGCTGCCCCACCTGGCCCACGCCAGCGTCACCAACTCGCGCATCCAGGGCCGCTTTCGGCACTCGTTCTGGAACGAGGTGTACGAGTCCGTGCTGGCCTGGTACATCATGCGGCCGGTGATCGTGGCCTTCATCAACCCCAAGCTGGGCAAGTTCAACGTGACGGCCAAGGGCGGCGTGATCGAGAAGGCGTACTTCGACTGGACCATCGCGCGGCCCTATGTGGTGCTGCTGCTGACCAACCTGGTGGGCATCGCCGTCGGCATCTGGAAGCTGTTCTACGCGGACGGCGACGAGACGACCACGCTGGTCATCAACATGGTCTGGACGGTCTACAACATCATCCTGCTCGGCGCGAGCGTGGCGGTGGCCAGCGAGACGCGCCAGATCCGCGGCACGCCACGCGTGGCGGCGGCCCTGCCGGCGGTGATCCGTTTCGAGAACGGCCGCACCCTGGTGTGCAAGACCGAAGACTTCTCGCAGCACGGCCTGGGGCTCACGGTGCCGCCCGAGAGCGACATCCCGATGGGCAGCAAGCTGTCGGTATCGCTGTTCCGCTCCGACGAGGAGGGCGTCTTCCCGGCGGTCGTCACCTTCAACGGCAAAGGCCGCCTGGGCGTGAAGTTCGACAACCTCACCCTGGCCCAGCAGGCAGAGCTGGCATCGCTGACCTTTGCGCGCGCCGACGCCTGGATCGCCACCTGGGGCACCGGCCAGCGCGACAAGCCGCTGCGCTCGCTCGGGAGCGTGATCACGATCGGACTGCGCGGCATGGGGCAGCTGGCCTCCACCGCTGTCAAGTCGCTGAAGCCCCGGTAGCCGTTCCGTTTCCTGTATCCGAAGATTCCACACATGACCTCCACACGACAACCGACAGATCGGCTGCCGCGCCAGCGCATGCTCCCCGCCATGCTGGCCCTGGCGCTGGCAGGAACGGCCGCCCCCGTCGCGCAGCTCGCTGCGGCACCTGCACCCGCACCGGCTGCGGAGACCACCGCCGGGTCGCTGCCGGCAGCAGGCGGCGTGCGTGTGCAGCGCAACAGCTTCAAGGAACTGGGCGCCCTGTTCCCGCTGCAGTTGCGCGGCGTGGACGGCACGAGCGGCGTGGCCTTCAGCGTGCGCAACGACGAAGTGGTCACGGGCGCGAAGCTCAAGCTCAACTACTCGTACTCGCCGGCGTTGCTGACCAACCTGTCGCACATCAAGGTGATGGTCAACGAGCAGGTGGCCGCGACCATTCCCGTCACCACGCAGCAGGCGGGCGAGAACCTGCAGCGCGAGATCACCATTCCGCCGCGGCTGATCACCGAGTTCAACCGGCTGAACCTGCAGCTCATCGGCCACTACACGATGGAGTGCGAAGACCCCCTGCACTCCAGCCTGTGGGCCAACGTCGGCAACGACAGCGTGCTGGAGCTGACCGTGGCCCCGGTGGCGCAGACCAACGACCTGGCGCTGCTGCCCCAGCCCTTCTTCGACCGCCGCGATGTGCGCCCGCTGGAGCTGCCCATCGTGTTCAACGCGGCGCCCAACACCGCAGCCCTGCAGGCGGCGGGCACGATGTCGTCGTGGTTCGGCGCGCTGGCGGGCTTTCGCGGCGCCAAGTTCCCGTCGCTGATCGGCGAGCTGCCGGCACGCGGCAACGCCGTGGTGATGGTGGCGGGCCGCGCGCAAGCCCCGGCCGGCCTGTCGCTGCCGGACATCCAGGGCCCCACGGTGGCGGTGGTGAGCCACCCCGCGGACCGCAACGGCAAGCTGCTGCTGGTGATGGGGCGCGACGATGCCGAACTGGCCGTGGCGGCCAAGGCGCTGGCGGTGGGGTCTTCGGCCCTGTCCGGTTCCATCGCGCGCATCACGGAGGTCACGGAGCTCAAGCCCCGCAAGCCCTACGACGCGCCCCACTGGCTGCCCAACGACCGGCCGGTCAAGTTCGGCGAACTGGTCGAGGCGTCTGCGCTCGACGTGTCCGGCTACTCGCCCGACCTGATCCGCGTGAACTTCTTCCTGCCGCCCGACCTGTTCGCATGGCGCCAGAAGGGCATTCCGGTGGACCTGCGCTACCGGTACACCCCGCGCCCCAACGCCGACAAGTCCACGCTCAACATCAACGTGAACCAGCAGTTCCTGCGCTCGCTGCCGCTGCGTTCCGTGACCCACGAGGAGCCCGGCACGTTCGACCGCCTGCTGACCAAGGTGCTGCCGCTGAGCGAAACCGGGCCGGAGCGCGAGAAGTTCCACATCCCGCTGTTCAAGCTGCCGTCGCAGTCGCAGCTGCAGATGCATTACTACTACGACGTGGTCAAGCAGGGCGCCTGCAAGGACGTGCCGCTGGACAACGTGCGCGGCTCGGTGGACGCGGATTCGACCCTCGATATTTCCGGCTTCAAACACTTCATCGCCATGCCCGACCTGGCCGCGTTCGGCAACGCGGGCTTCCCGTTCACCCGCATGGCCGACCTGTCGGACACCGCGGTGGTCATGCCCGACAAGCCGGGCCTGGCCGAGTACGGCACCTACCTGGGCCTGATGGGCATCATGGGCCGCGTGACCGGCCACCCCGCCATGGGCGTGACGGTGGCGCAGGCGCAGCAGGTGGACAAGCTCTCCGACAAGGACCTGCTGGTGATCTCTTCGGGCGGCGGCAACCAGCCGCTGCTCAAGCAGTGGGCCAGCTCCATTCCCGCGGCGCTGCAGGGCGACGCCAAGAGCTTTCAGCTCGCCGACCTGGCCCGCCGCCTGATGCGCTGGTGGGGCTTCGAGGAAGAGGCCGGAGTGCAGACGCGCCGCAACCAGGTGGCGTTCTCGAGCAGCAGCACCGATGCTTTCATCGCGGGCTTCGAGTCGCCGCTCAAGAACGGCCGCAGCGTGGTGCTGGTGGCCAGCAACCAGCCCGCCGGGCTGTCGCAGGTGGTGGATGCGCTGCTCGATGCCGATTCGCTCACGCACGTGCAGGGCAGCACCACGGTGATCCGCGGCAAGCAGGTCGACAGCCTGCTGGCCGAGAAAAACTACTATGTGGGCCAGTTGGGCCCGCTGCTGTACACACAATGGTTCCTCTCGCGCAATCCGCTGCTGCTGATCCTGCTGGGGGTGTCTGCCGCGGTGCTGGTGGCCATCGTCATGTACCTGTCGCTGCGTGCACGTGCCAGGGCCCGCCTCAAGCAGAAGGCCTGATGACGCCGCGCGGCGCATCGGCGCCCGCTGCGATGTTCTGAAACAAGCAAATCGTTCCCGGCCCCGTTGTGGGCCGGGGCCATCTGGGAGAAGGAAGGCATGGCCTCCAAACACCGTCGTCACCACACACTTGCGCTGGGGCTGATGGCCTCGATGATGGCGCCCGCGGCCTGGGCCCAGACCGGGGCCGAGCAGACGCTGCTCGACCAGGGCCAGTACTGGCAGGAGCGCGGAGATACCGACCGCGCGGGCGAGGCCTGGCAGAAGCTCTTGCGCATCAATCCCCAGAACGCCCAGGCCCTGTACGGGATGGCGCTGGTCGAGCTCAACGCGCAGCGCCCCGAGGGCGCGCAGCGCTACCTGACGCAACTGCAGGCGGCCCACCCGCGCAGCCCGCTGGTGAGCCGGCTGCAGGAGTCCATCCGCAACGGGCGCAGTGCCCCGCAGATCGAGACTGCACGCCAGCAGGCCCGCAGCGGCCAGGCCAGCCAGGCGCTGAGCACCTACCAGGCCGCGCTGGGTGACCGCGCGCCCACCGGCCCGCTGGCGCTGGAGTACTACCAGACCCTGGGCGCCACGGCGGGCGGCTGGGACGAAGCGCGCCGCGGCCTGGGCCGGCTGGCGCAGGAGTCCCCCGAAGACCCGCAGATCGCCCTGGCCCTGGCGCAGCACCTGACCTACCGCGACGCCACGCGCCGCGAGGGCATCGGCCAGCTGGCGCGCCTGGCGGGCCGACCCGACGTGGGCAAGGCCGCCACGGAAAGCTGGCGCAAGGCGTTGGCCTGGACGGGCACGCGCTCGGCCGACATCCCGCTGTACGAGAACTTCCTGCGTGCCAACCCGGGCGACACGGCCGTGCAGACGCGGCTCACCCAGGCGCAGAACCTGCAAAAGCAGGCGCAGAGCTCCGGCCGCCCGGCCGCAGGTGCCGACCCGCTGCGCCAGCGCACCACGGCCGGCTTCCAGGCGCTGGACGATGGCGAGCTCGATGCGGCGGAGACCGCCTTCTCGAGCGTGCTCGAAGCGCGCCCCGCCGACGGCGATGCGCTGGGTGGCCTGGGCATCCTGCGCTTGCGCCAGGAGCGCTTTGCCGACGCGCGCGGCCTGCTGGAGCGCGCCTCGCGCGCCGGCTCGGCCAGCCGCTGGAAGCAGGCGCTGGACAGTGCCACTTACTGGAGCCTGGTCGAGCAGGCCACCAGCGAGCGTGAGCGCGGCGACACGGCGGCCGCCCAAAAATCCCTGGAGCAGGCCGTGCGCCTGAACCCGGCCGAGGTCACGGCACAGACCGACCTGGCGGACCTGCTGGTCGAGGCCGGGCAGTACGACGCCGCCGAAGCCGCCTACCGCCGCGTGCTGGCGCGCCAGGCAGACAACCCCGATGCCGTGCGCGGCCTGGTGGGGGTGCTGGCCCAGAACAACAAGGCGGCCGAAGCGCTGGCCCTGGTCGAGAAGCTCTCGCCCTCGCAGCAGGAAAAGGTCGGCGCCCTGGGACGCCTGCGCGCAGCGCAGGCACTGGGCCAGGCCCGCGCCGCCACCGAGCGCGGGGATACCGCTGCGGCCCGCGTGGCGCTGGAAGACGCGCTGCTCAACGACCCCGCCAGCCCCTGGGTGCGCCTGGACCTGGCGCGCCTGTACCTGCGCATGGGCGCGGTGGCCGAAGCGCGCGGCGTGATGGACGGCCTGCTCATCTCCAACCCCAACATGCCCGAGGCGCTGTACGCCAGCGCGCTGCTGGCCTCCGAAGCCAGCGACTGGCCGGGCGCGCTGGCGCTGCTGGACCGCATTCCCGAGAAGCACCGCACGCGCGACATCGCGGCCCTGCAAAAGCGCGTGTGGGTGCATGTGCAGGCCTCGGCCGCCTCGGCCCTCGCGGCCGAGGGCCGCCAGTCCGAGGCCCTCGCCACGCTGGCCCAGGCCGAGTCGTTTGCCACGCAGGACACCGAATTGCTGGGCGCACTGGCCCTGGCCTATGCCGACGCCGGCGAGCCCCAGCGCGCCCTGGGCATGGTGCGCCAGGTGCTGGCGCGCACCCCGCGGCCCGACGTGGGGCTGCGGCTGCAGTACGCGGCCACGCTGCTCAAGACGCAGCAGGACGTGGAGCTGGCCGGCATATTGCGCCAGCTGCAGACCGCGCCGATGAACGACCGCGAACGCAAGAGCTTTGCCGACATCCGCCGCGCGTACATCGTGCGCCAGGCCGACGGCCTGCGCGAGGCGGGCGACCTCGTCGCTGCGTACGACACCCTGGCGCCGCTGCTGGCCGAGCAGCCCGACGAGCCGCTGGCCATGGCGGCCCTGGCCCGCATGTATGCGGCCAACAACGACTATGCGCAGGCGCAGGCGCTGTATGCGCGGCTTTTGGAGAAGTCGCCCAACGACGTGCCCCTGATCCTGCAGACCGCAGCCATGGCCACGGGTGCCAAGGACTACGGCTACGCCGAGTCGCTGCTGTCCGTGGCGCTGGCGCGCGCGCCGCGCGACCCCGAGGTGCTGACCGCCGCGGGGCGGCTGTACCGGGCGCAGGGCAAGAACAGCAAGGCCACCGAGTTTTTCACCGCCGCCGTCGCTGCAGAGAACGCGCAGCGCGACGCCGTGCTGGCCGCCAGCGGCGTGTCCACCGGCCCGGCCCGCATGGGCAATCCTTTTGCCCAGCGCGCAGCCCTGCAGCGCACCAGCAGCGGCCTGTCGGTGCCTGGGTCTGCGTCCGCTGGTGCCATGGCGCGCACCCCGCTGGGCTACACGCCCCTGCAGTACGCGCCCCAGCCTGTGGCGCGCAGCAATGCGCCGTCGGGGCTGTACATCCCGGATCCTGCCGGTGCGAGCCGTTTTGCGCCCGCGCCCCAGATGGTGGTCCAGGCACCGCCCATGACGCCGGCCAGCTACTACCCCGAGCTGGCCACGCCGGCCCCCGCTGCCGAGAGGGCCGCATCGCCATCCACCAATGCGCGGCGCAACGCGGCGGCGCCCACGGCGGGCCGCACCGCCGTGGCGCCCGCGCAGCGGCAGGCACCGGCGTCATCCGCCGCCGCTGCCCCGGCCGCGGGCGGCACTGGCGCGGCCAGCGTGCCCGCCTATGCCCCTGCCTACGCGCCCGCAGCGGTGCCGGCGCAGCAGAACGCCGCGGCAGGCTACATAACCCCCGCGCAGGGCTATGCCGGTTACCCGGGCATGCAGCCTTCTGCACAGCTGCAGCAACAACAGCAGCAGCGGGCGCAGGCGATGGCCCCGCAGCCGTCGGCATGGTCCACCGCAGGCACGTTGAACGCCGTGCCGGACCCCACGCGCCCGCGCACGGCGCGCGATGAGCTGCGCGAGGTGCAGCAAAGCCAGATCAGCAGCTTTTCCGTCGGCGCTACGGCCCGCGCCCGCCAGGGCGAGGCGGGCATGAGCCAACTGTCCGAGATCGAGGCGCCGGTGCAGCTCAAGATGAGCGTGGGCGATGGACACCTCATCCTGGGCGTGACGCCCACCGGTGCCAGTGCGGGCTCGCCGGGCACGCCGTACGGCACCGTCAGCCGTTTCGGCGGTGGGCCGGTCACGGCGCTCGACATGCCCGAGCGCGCTCCGGGCTCGCAGAGCGACAGCGGCATCGGGCTGAGCGTGGGTTACGAGTCCGGCAACTTCAAGGCCGACATCGGCACCACGCCCCTGGGCTTCGGCCAGGCGGACGTGACAGGCGGCGTGCGCTACCGCATGCCCATCAACGACGACCTGACCATGGCCGTGGACCTGTCGCGCCGCCCTGTGACCGACAGCCTGCTGTCGTTCGCCGGGGCGCGCGACGCCCGCACCGGCGACCGCTGGGGCGGCGTGTCGGCCACCGGGGGCCGCGTGGACCTGACCTGGGACGACGGCGAGCTGGGTGTGTACGGCTACGGCTCGCTGCACGGGCTGACCGGTGAGCGGGTGCGCAGCAATGCGCGCGTGGAAGCCGGTGGCGGCATGTACTGGCATGTGCACCGCACGTCCAACGCCGACCTGACCGCCGGCCTGAGCTTCACGGGGCTGTCCTACCAGCGCAACCTGCGGTACTTCACCGTGGGCCATGGCGGGTACTTCAGCCCGCAGCAGTTCCTCTCGTTCGGCATTCCCATCGAGTGGGCGCAGCGCAATGGCCGCCTGTCCTACCAGCTCAAGGGTTCGGTGGGCGTGCAGTACTTCAAGGAAGATGCCGCGCCCTACTTCCCCAACAGCCCCTCGCGCCAGGCGGCAGCGGCGGCGGCGGCCAGCGATGCGCTGGCGTTCGGCGAGACCGGCGCCACCGCCATCTACCCCGGGCAGTCGCGCACCGGCCTGGGCTACAACCTGGGCGCTGCCATGGAGTACCAGATGCATCCGCAGGTGTTCCTGGGCGGCCACCTGTCGCTCAACAACGCGCGCAACTACCGCGAGTTCGCCGGCGGCCTGTACGTGCGCTATGCGTTCCAGCCCTACACCGGCCTGCAGGCGTTCCCGGTCAACCCGCTGCGCTCGCCCTACGCCAGCAACTGATCACCGCGCCCCACGGTGCGGCGTGCCGGGCCGCTGCGGGCCGGTCCCGCCAGGACAAACCTGAAAAAGCCCCCCATGCCAGAAGCATGGGGGGCTTTTTTTTCAGCTCCTGCTGCGCGCAAGGCTGGAGGGTGGAGCGGGTGCCTCAGGCACCCCCTCCGATTCCACCGGCGCTCAGCGCGTACCGATGAAGATCGTCTGGAAGCGCTGGCCTGTCAGCGTGCGCGCAGCTGTCAGCACGCGCAGGCCCGTCACGGTCTGCCCTGCGGCATCAAAACGGGCGGACGCCACGCCCGTCTGGTTGGGCGAGCTGTTGAAGGGGCAGCCGCCGCCGGTGTAGGCCAGGTTCTGCACGCGGTAGAGATTGTTGCCGCCGCCTTCATACGCAGTGACCACGCCCGTGAGCGCGCAGCCGTTGCTGGTGGTGCCCTTGATCTCGCCCAGCGCGTTGAGCGTGAGGCTCATGCTCGTGCCGCCAAAGCCGATGGAGGGGCTGCTGTAGGTGCCTGCCAGGCGCGCGACCGACGAGGACAGCATCGCGTTGTACGGGAAGGTGGTGTCGGGCACCATCGAGAACGACGTCGCCGCGCTGCCCTGGGCGGGGTTGGCGTAGGTACCGGCAAAGCTCACGCCGGTGCGCGCGTCGCCGCTGAGCACCATCGACTCGGTGTACTGCGTCGCCAGCGTATTCTGGTGGTTGAAGTAGGCACCGTCGTTGGAGCTCACGAGGCTGCTGCCGGGCGTGACCAGCAGCGTGCCGTACAGCGCGTCGTAGCCCGCGCCGATGGGGCGGTAGAAGAAGTAGCCGCCGTCGGGGAGCACGGCCGCGGACACCGACGTGGCGCCCGAGCCGCTGACCGTGCCGGTCCAGTTGCCCGCCGCGCTCTGGGCCGTGGGGGCGGGCGTGGGGTTGTTGGGGCTGTCTGCCTTGCCTTCCAGCACGAAGGTGTTCGCCGGGCCGGTGGCGTTGCGGGTCATCATCCAGATGCCGCTGCGCTCCGTGGCGCTCACGTCGAACTTGAGCACCGCGACGCCGGCCTGCGTGGTGCCGGCGCCCGCGCACAGGGTTTCATTGCCCGAGAGGTTCATCGACACGCCGTACACCGCGGAGTCGCTGGCGCGCGGGATCACCGTGCCGGTGACCGTGCAGGCACCCACCGATCCGGTGAGTGCGCCTTGCGCCGTGATGGACAGCACCCAGTTGCCTCCGAACACACCGCCGCCGCGGTAGGTGCCTTCCATGAGCGACAGGCGTGCGGGGTGGTTGTTCAGGTCGCTGTAGTTGAGCTTGAACGTGGTCGTGGAGCCGGTGGCGGCCGCCGTGGCCACAGGGTCGCTGTAGTTGCCGCTGATGGCATTGGTGCGGCCCGTGGTCGCGCTGGCCGATGCGGTGCCGCGCAGCGTCACGTTGGTGGCGAACTTGCCGTCGCGCACCGAGAAGTACGTGACCCCGGTGGCCAGCACCGTGGTGCGGTCCACGTTGAGCCGGCCGTAAAGGCCGTCGTACCCGGCAGAGCTGGCCGCCTCGCGCGCCAGGTAGAACTCGCCGCCGGTGCCCGTCGGGCCGGGGTCGATATAGCCGAACACCTGGCGCTGCAGGGCGCCGGTACCGACCGTGCCCGACCAGACACCGCCCGGATACTGCTGCACGCCGGGTGCGGGGCCCACGTCCCCCCCGTCGGAGGAGCCGCCGCCGCAGCTGGCAAGCAATGCCGCACATGTCAGGGAGAGCCAGGAGAATTTGCGCATGATGGACTGGAAAGAAGATGCTGGAAATGACGGGAGTTCGGGGCGTGGCACTCTGCGGCAGCGTGGACTTGTCAGCCGCCTGGTGGCCGAGGCCAGCGCAAAAGACAGCGAGAGCAATGCCCGTCCAGCCCGAGAGACCGCCCGGCCAAAACACTGCGTGCGGGGCCGGGCTGCTGTATCCAATTGTGCCAGCTATGGGTAAAAAGGCCTTCTAAAAATCGCTTCCAGGCGTAGCGGCGGCCCCGGCGGGAATGACTGCCGTGGGCCCAGGCCGACGTGATCGATGGCTACGGTGTGGTAGCTATGAAATGTGTAGCAATAAAGGCAATCACAACAAGCGGCAGGGGCATTTTTGGCGTGTCCACCGCCGCCAAAAGAAAAGGCCGGGCACCCTTGCAGGTGTCCGGCCTTGTCAGCCTGTGGTGCCGCACCGTGTCTGGCGCGGGCTCGGCTGGGGGTATCAATCGTCGTTGGTCGCCAGGCTGATGAGGATGCGCAGCACGTACCAGAGCATCAGTGCGATGGAGGCGAACAGGTGCAGCGCAGCGCCTGCAGGGCGGTCGGCCGGGTAGTCGTGGATGATGCGCGAGGTGTCGTACAGCACGCAGGCGCCGGCAAACAGCACCATGATCCCGGAGAACCAGATACCGAGCTTGAAGCCGAAGATCGCACCGGCCACGATGGTGCCCAGCGCCACCAGGCCGCCCACCTTGAGGATGCCGCCCAGGAACGAGAAGTCGGACTTGCTGGTGAACGCCGTCCAGGTGAGCGCCGCCACCATCAGCAGCGTGATGAACGCTGCCGCACCGATGGCGCCGGGCACCAGCAGCTGGGCGATGCCGAACATCGGCGCGAAGATCAGGCCTTCGGCGAGCACGTACAAGCCCAGGCCCATGAGCTGGGTCTGCGGGTTCTCGGCGTTGTCGGCCAGGTGGGACGCCAGCCAGCCCACCAGCATGAAGGCGCCCATGACGCCGAGCCAGATGAACTTGTTGCCGCTGCCCATCAGCATCTTGGCGGTGGCGGTGGAAAAGCCGCTCATCATCAGCACGGCCGAGAGCACGACAAAGGCCAGGATGGCCGCGCCCAGGTGCTTGTACGTCGAGACGATGAAATCGCGCCGCTCCAGCGGTGCGCCGGCGGGTGTCTGGGGTGACAGTGCGTTGGGATTCATGGTGTAGGTCCTCCGGTGATGAAACTTATGGTTGCTGTGATCACGTTGTGCGGGAGGGGCGCGCGCCGGGCGCTACCCCTCCCTCCCTCTCGTGTTGCTGGTGGCGTGCCGCCATGCAGGTGCATGGCCGGGGCGCGCTGGAGGCATCAGGCGGCTGCGGCCTGTGCGTCTTGCTGGTCTTCGCTGCGCCGCAGCTTGCGGTTGGCCCACACGCCGCCCGCGCCGATCAGGGTCAGGAAGATCGCGAAGATCCACGTGCCCGCGCCGCCGAACGACTTGGCGTTGGACTGCGCTTCGGAGAGCAGGCGCTGCTTGCTGGCTTCGTAGGCGATCACGGGTTGGCCGCCGGTCACGATTTCATAGACGAGGTCGTTGTCGCTGGAGTCGAACAGCGCGGTCACCTTTTCATCGATCAGGTTGCCCACCAGGGTGGGTTGCGTGCTGTGGTCGATGCGCAGCTTGCGGTCTTCGCCGCCTGCTTCGGGCTTCACGGTGATTTCGTAGTACTTCTTGGTGGTGCGGCGCTTGCGCGTCACGGTGACTTCAGAAGCGCCCGTCACGGTGCCGGCCAGCGACGTCAGCTGCTCGCGCGGCTTGTAGGCGTGGTCGCCGTCGGCTTTCCACTGGCTCCAGACCGACATGCCGATCAGGCCCGGGCCGGCCAGCAGCAGCAGCCAAGCGTAGCCGGTGATGAAAATCAAGATCTTGCGGACGAATCCCATTGAAAACTCCCTGTGTGTGTTGTGTGTGTTTTTTCCTGTCCACCCGCTGGCCGATCAGGCCACGTGACGGAAGGCCTTTTGGCGAGAAAACGCCAGGTCCGCGATGATCTGCGAGTTATGTGTGAGGTATGTTTCAAAGTGTTGCGCGCGTAGCATGGATGCCGCAACTTGACAAACATGCCCTTCCCCGTCGCATGGAATTCGTGTAAGCCGTGGGTCAGTATCCAGGCCGCTTCAGCCTGCTGCCCGTCCGGCGTGGTGTGCCGTGCTGCTGGTGGCGGGGTGACAGGTGAGCGTTCGAACGCTCGCCCCACGGCACGGCACTGAGCGAGCACAGCTTTCACAAAGGACAAGGGGTGGTCCAAGCCTGTCGCAGGGGTCTGCTGCGGCGCTGCGTTGCACAGCGCTGGCTTGCTATGGGGGAGGGATCAGAGCCCGGCCGCAGGCCGGGTCGCTGTGCTCAGCGGTCAGGGTGCGCACCGGTTGCGCCCTGCCAACCGCTGGCCGGTCGTGGTCAGAACGGAATGTCGTCGTCCATGTCGTCGAACCCCGACGCGGCACGCGGTGCCTGCGCTGCGGGCGCAGGAGCCGGGCGCTGTGCCGGTGGGCGGGCTGCCTGCTGCGGCGCAGGAGCTGCACGCCGTGGAGGGGGCGCTTGGTCGTAGCCGCCGCCCTGGTCGCCACCATAGCCGCCACCGTCGTCATAACCACCGCCGCCGCCTTGCTGGCCACCGCCACCGCCGCCCATGCCCTGGCGGCTGCCCAGCATCTGCATCTGGTCGGCACGGATTTCGGTGCTGTACTTTTCCACGCCGCTCTGGTCGGTCCACTTGCGGGTGCGCAGGGATCCTTCCACATACACCTGCGAGCCCTTGCGCAGGTACTGGCCGGCGATCTCGGCCAGGCGGCCGTTGAAGACCACGCGGTGCCACTCGGTCGCTTCGCGCATCTCGCCGCTTTGCTTGTCTTTCCACTTGTCGGTGGTGGCAATCGTCACATTGGCCACCTGGTCGCCGCTGGGAAAGGTGCGCATTTCAGGGTCTCGGCCCAGGTTGCCGACGATGATGACTTTGTTCACGGATGCCATGCTGCTCTACCTCGAAGTTAAAGGGCGCCCGTCGTTGAGAAGGAGTCCGGGCGCCAAACGCTCCATTGTGCCGCAACGCCGCCAGCCCGGGCCACAAAGCAAAGCGCCTGGCCGGAGGAGTTGGTCAGCGTTTCACGGGCCGCAAAGGCCAGGTCAGCACCAGCCACAGGGCCGTCAGTCCTGCGGTCACCGCGAACAGGCCCGGTGCCCCCGCCCACTTCACCAGCGCGCCGCCCAGGGCGCCACCGGCAAACAGGCCCAGCGACTGCAAGGTGTTGTAGCTGCCCAAGGCCGCGCCGCGCAGCAGCGGCGGCGCCATGCGCGAGACCAGGCTGGGCTGGCTGGCCTCCAGTGCATTGAATCCGCAAAAGAACACGAAGAGCAGCGGCCCCAGCACCCACAGCGTGGCCGGCATGCCGCTGGCGGCCAGCGCACCCAGGCCCACCTGCACCAGCAGCACCAGCGCAATGGCGCCCAGCAGCGCGGCCCGCAGGCGCCCCGCCCGCTCCAGCGCGAACAACCCGCCCATCGCCGCGAACGACAGCACCACGGCGGGTAGGTACACCTGCCAGTGGTGGTCCTTGGCCAGGCCCGCCTGCACCAGCATGGCCGGCACGGCCACCCACATCGACAGTTGCACCGTGTGCAGCACGAAGACGCCCAGGTTCAGGCGCAGCAGATCCGGGTGGGCCCACACATCGGCCAGGCGGCCGCGGGGGGCGTTCTGGTGTTGCAGGGGCTCGGGCGGCACCCACCACAGCACCACCGCGATGCCTGCCAGGGCCAGGGCGCAGGTCAGGCCGAACAAACCCGCCAGGCCGATGTGGGCCGTCAGCACAGGTGCCGCCACCAATGCCACGGCGAACATCAGGCCGATGCTGCCACCCACCAGCGCCATCGCCTTGGTGCGCACCGCGTCGCGCGTCTGGTCGGCCAGCAGCGCCGTCACGGCGGCGGACACGGCACCGGCGCCCTGCAGCGCACGGCCCACCAGCAGCCCGGTCAGGGAGTCGGCCAGCGCCGCCAGCAGGCTGCCGGCAGCGAACACCAGCAGACCGAGCACGATCACCCGCTTGCGGCCCCACCGGTCGGATGCCATGCCCAGCGGCAATTGCAGCATCGCCTGCGTGAGGCCGTAGATACCCATCGCCAGGCCCACCAGCGCCGGATCGTCCCCACCGGGATACTTGCGGGCCTCCAGCGCGAACACGGGCAGCACCAGGAACAGGCCCAGCATGCGCAGCGCGAAGATGAGTGCCAGGCTGAGGCTGGAGCGGCGCTCCAGCGGGGTCATGGTGGTGGAAGGTGTCACGGGCGCGGAAGCGGCGGTTGGCAAGGGCTGGGGCACGTCGGGGCGCACGGATGGGGGCGTGGGTGAAAGCAAGCGAAGCCGCGATTTTCGCCCATCGCCTCGCGGGGGCTCCCAAACCGGTCTAGACCGGGGCTGATTCACGCGGGTTATGTGCCCCAAACAGGCGTGTGCTGTGGCGGTGGCCGCAAGCATCCTCTCTTGCACCGCATCCGCGCGGCGGGCCCGTGCCGAGCAATGCGGCCCGCTGGCCTGCGTGTCGGCGTCTCTTCAGGCGGCATGCGCAGCACGCGGCACGCGCATCCGGCTACCGTCCCTCCATGCCGCACCCCCTGGCTGTCAGCATGGGTGCGGCGATGGTGCTGCGCCTCAGCCGGCGCGGCGTTGGCGGTATCTCACTCCCAGCCAGCCGACGATGGACGCCATGAGGGCCAGCGCCCAAGGGTTGTCGACAGGGATTCCCACAGCGCCGCTTCCAGGTGCGGCCAGGGCGGGTGCGAACGGGTCGCGGATGGTGCCCAGCGCAGAGTCGGAATCGCCGACGCCGTTGTCGGTCACTGTGTAGACCACCGTACGGCGGTCGGGGCTCAAGGTGGCGCCGGTCCAGGCGAACCAGGTGGAGGTGAGCGCGCCGGGCGTGGCTGGCCCGAGCTTCCAGAACTGCACACCTGCCGGGAGGGGATCCGGATAGTTCAGCGTGAGGGTGACATTGCTCGTGCAGCCCGTGGCGAGGAATTGGAAGCCGCCATGGGGAAGCGTATAGCCTCCCGGTGTACTGCCAGGCGTGATGAACGCTGTGCCGCCGCTGTTGAGCGTACAAGCGGCGCCGCCGCCCGACAGGGTGGCCGTGGCCAAGCCTGCCATGCCTGGCACTGTCCCGGACACTACCAACTGCGCATTCACGGCAAAAGTGCGGGTGACTTGTGTCGCTGCCAGATAACTGCCGTTGCCCGCCTGGTCTGCATTGATGGTGCAGTTGCCCGCCGTCACGAAGGTCAGCGCACCGCCGGGAGTGATGGAGCAGGAGCCCGGCGAGCCGGAGGTGAATGTCGGTGACAAACCAGAGTCGGAGGTGGCTGTCAGCGTGGGGGTGGTCCCGAAGTTCTGCGTGCCCGGGTTGGTGAAGGTGATGGTCTGGACGGCTTTGGGCGTGACGGAGTTGGAGGCCGCGGAAGCCGCGCCCGTACCAGCTGCGTTGTCCGCCGTCACGGTGAAGGTGTAGGCCTGGCCGTTGGTCAGGCTCGTGACCACGATGGGTGACGACGCGCCGCTCACGGGTGCCACGTCTGGCGGGTTGGCGGTCACGGTGTAGCCGGTGATGGCAGAGCCCCCTGTATTGGTGGGCGCCACGAACGCCACCGACACCTGGGTGTCGCCCGCCGTGGCGACCACGGATGTGGGGGCGGCCGGCACAACGGGGCTGACCGTGAAGGAGCGCGAAACCTGGGGGGCAGCCAGGAAGCTGCTGTTACCCGCCTGGTTGGCGTTGATGGTGCAGGTGCCGGCCGTGACGAAGGTCAACACCCCTGCGGAGGTGATGGTGCACACACCCGTCGTGGACGAGGTGAAGGTTACCGGCAGCCCCGAGGTGGAGGAAGCGCCTCCGCCCAAGGTGGACAGGTCCGGGCTGGTGCCGTAGGTCTGCGTCCCCGGATTGGCGAAGGTGATCGTCTGTGGCGCCGCCGGCGTGACCGAATTGGAGGCCGCCGAGGCCGGCCCCGCGCCCGCGCTGTTCGTCGCGGTGACGGTGAAGGTGTAAGCCACGCCGTTGGTCAGACTGGTCACGGTGATGGGTGAGCCTGCGCCGGTGCCCGTTATCCCCGTCGGACTGGAGGTGACGGTATACCCTGTGATGGCGGCCCCCCCGTTGCTGGCCGGTGCGCTGAAGGTGACCGATGCCTGGGTGTCACCCGCCGTGGCGGTACCGATGGTAGGTGCGCCGGGCACGATGGCGTTGACCGTGAATGTACGCGGCACCGTGGTGGCCGCGTTCCAGGTGCCGTTGCCGGCCTGGTCCGCATCGATGGTGCAGGAGCCTGCCGTCACGAAGGTCAGCGTGCCGCCGCTGGTGATGGTGCACACGCCTGTGGTGGACGAGGTGAACGTCGGTGTCAGGCCGGACGAGGCGGTCGCCGTCAATGTGGGCGAGGTGCCGAAGCTCTGCGGGCCTGGGTTCGCGAAGGTGATCGTCTGGTTGCCCTTGGGCGTCACGGAGTTGGATGCGCCAGACGCCGTGCTGGTGCCCACGCCGTTGGTAGCCGTGACGGTGAAGGTATAGGCCGTGCCGTTGTCGAGCCCGGTGACTGTCGCGGTACAGGCTGCCGGCCCCGCGCATGTGCCAGTGGCCCCTCCCGGGTTGGCCGTGGCGGTGTAGGTCGTGATGGCGGAGCCGCCGTTGCTGGCCGGCGCGGAGAACGTCACGGAGGCTTGGGCATCGCCCGGCGTGGCGGTGCCGATCGTGGGGGCGCCTGGCGCGGTGAGGACGTTCACCGTGTGCGTGCTGCCGCCGTTGTACGCGGGTATGGAGTTGCCCACACCATCAATGATGTTGGTGCCCCCATTGAGGTTGACCTTGAGGGTGCCCGTGCCACTGATGCCGGCGATGTTCACGTCGACGGTTGACCCGCTGCTTGCGGACACGCTGGCGATGCTGCCGGATGCCGAGCCCGTCCCCACGAGCATGAAGTCGTCGGTGGAAACGTTGGCCACGGACTCGCTGAAGCTCACCGTGAAAGCCATGCTGGTGGCGCCGCTGCCGGGCGACCCGTTCACCGCGATGCTGCTGACGAACGGCGCTATGTTGTCCACGGCGGCGTTGGTGGTGTCACCCGTAGTTGTCACATTGCCGGCGTTGTCCTGGGCGGTAACGACGACGTTGCGGTTGTTGGCAGCGATGCCCCCTGCCACGATGGTGTAGGTCGCCGTCCAGGTGCCGCTGCTGTTGGTGGCCGGCACCGCGGCACCGCCGCCGAACTGGGCGAAGTTCACCGTCACGCTGCTGATGATGTCGGTGTTGTTGTCGCCGCCGGCCGTGTTGTCCCACGTGGCCGTGACGGTATCGCCGATCCGGTAGGCGCCCCCAATGCCCGAAGCACCACTGATGTTGATACTGCCGTCCGTAACGGTGAGGGCCACGCTGTCCACCGTGGCGTTGGTGGTGTCGGCCGTGGTGGTGCTGCCGCCGGCATTGGTGGCGGTGACGCTGACATTGCGGTTGATGGCGTCAATGGAGCCCGCCGTGATGGTGTAGGTGGCGCTCCAGGTGTTGCCGCTGTTGGAGGCTGTCACGGCAGAGCCGCCGCCGAACTGGCTGAAGTCCACCGTGACGCCCGTTATGCCGCTGTTATTGTCGCCACCGGCGGTGTTGTTCCAGGTCGCGGTGACGGTGTCGCCGATCTTGTACGCGCCGCCGGTGCCCGAGGCACCGGAGATGCTGATGCGGCTGTCGGTGACGGCGGGCGGTGGTGGCACGGCTAGTGCGTTGACAATCGTGAAGTTGCGGAACTCCATATATGCAGCCTCGTCAACAGGAGCATTGCAGCCATTGTCGCAATCGAAGTACAGCTTGAACCCTCTGAGGTTTACGCCGGCAAATGACCCCAGCGAAAACGAGAACGAGTCGTCTACACCAGCAGTGCCATTGATCGGTGGGGAGGTAATCGTGGTTCCATCTGTCTTTATGCCGACCACACGAACATTGCTCAGTGCGACTCCCGACGCACTGTACCCCGGTGCTTCACCAGCGGTCAGCGCAGTCAACTGAAACTGGGTCGTGCTCGTGCCATTTGCACGAACGTAGAAGTAATTGCCTGTGTCAGACCAGCCTGTGGAAGCATAGGCAATACTGGGGTTACCGGAGAGGCGATTGATATTGAGCGCAGCGCCTGAATCTTTGCGTGCAGTCGCGATGAAGTCGCTATCCGTGAGCTGGTTTCCTCCGTCCGAAAATGTAGTGAAATTTTTGAGGCCGTCAGGGGAAGCCAAGACGTCCGAATAGTCTTTCAGCGCCCTCTCCGAAAACGCCAGGGTCGCCTCGATGCTGCCACGGATCACTTCCAGGTTCCAGTCGCCTCCGAGCGCCGAATTGCCTGTGGGGTTGCTGGAGGCCGCCACGTCCAGACCCGTGTCGGCTTGCAGGATGTCGAGCAATGCCTCACCGCTTGCGTCGGCCGCAAGGTTGCAGCCATAAAACAGCAGGTCACCACCCTCGCGGACCGAAGTGCGCAATGCCGCAAGAGCCGACAGATCGCGGTGCAGGTCGTCTGCACGGACCCGACTGCTCCCCAGGCGAAGCTCACCAGCACTTGCATGCGAGACCACGTGGATCGCGGCCAGATTGCGGTAGTTGCGCAGGGCCTCGGCCAACTGCGGAAGTCCCGGGCGGGCGGGATCAATCTCCACTGCGGCCACATTGGGCTTTAAGCCCCGGTACAGCGTGGCCTTGTCGGCGACGGAGCCGTCGATGACCACCAGTTCGGTGGCCACTGGTTGCTGCAGGATATCCAGGGTGGCGATTTCGGTCGGTGCAGCGGCATGCCGGGCCGGCGGCTTGGCCTTCTGGGGCGCCGTGACCGCGGGGCTCAAGGCGTCTATCTGCAGGCGCGCATGGCTGCGCGGCTGATAGCCCCCACGCATCAGGTACCCCCCGGCCGAGGTGGCCGCGGCGTGGGCTGCAAAGGGAAACAGCAGCGTCGAAAGACCGCTGAGCAGGGCACGGTTCATGGGGTGTCCTTAGTGGTGTCCGTGTGGGGAGCGTTGGCCCGGCGGGGGGCGACGATGCTGGCCAAGGTGCCGGTCTGGTCTTGCCAGAAGTCCATGTCCTGGTACTTGGCGAACAGGTCCGGCGGCAGAATGCTGCGGCGCGGCTTGAACGCGACCTTCTTCTTCACGTCGTGCAGGCCCTTGACGCCGAGGTGCTGGTCGAACTCGTTCTCGGAATACTCGACGTTGTCGAAGTCGTGCTGGAACGATTCCTCGCCGAGGAAGCGGTAGATCAGCTCCAGCGTGCGCCGGGGGTGCTGGGTGAGGAGGTCGTAGTCCACCAGCAAAAGCCGGTCGGAAAACTCGCCGTAATAGGCTTCCTTGAGCGCGGTCCAGGCGCTGCCCACGGAGCCGCCCGCAGACATCATGACCTCGCAGCGCGAGTAGACCGTGTGCCGGCTCCCTGCGTTGTACATGCGGCTGTAGTCGAACGGGTTCTTGCGGTGGATGACTTCGAAGCTGTCCATCACCCAGGCGGGGTTGCGCACGCAGCAGACCATCTTGAAGCCGCCCACCAGCTCGGCCAGCTGGTGCATTCGTGCCGTCCAGTGGCGGTTGGTGTCAAAGATGACGGGCTCGGTCTTGTCAGCGTAGTAGGCATCGATCAATGCGCGGCAGATGGCCTTTCGCTTGGCCGCGTCGAAAAAAGCGTAGGACTCACTGCCCGCCCCCATCTGCTCCAGCACGCCGTTGACAAGCCCTGCCACGGGGCTGCTCATGGCCGCGTGAAAGCGCGGGTTCTGGCGCAGGATGCCTGCGAGCAGGGTGGAGCCCGAACGTGGAAGGCCGGAAATGAAATGCAGGGTATGCGGCATGTGGCAATGGGGGGCAGTGGACGCTTGCCGGGCGACTGCTCGTCGGTCAGTCGCCCGTCGCGTCGCGGGGCTGCGTCAGTTGCGGGCGGGGAATTCGCCTCGCAGCGCGATGCAGTAGTTCAGCACCAGGAAGGGCTGCCTGTTTTCGTGGGGCGTCGTCCCGCCGCTGGGCAGCAGCGTGTTGGGCGCCATCGGGGCCGAGGGGGTGCCGCCTGTCTGCATGTACTGGATGACACCGCTGCCTCCGCGTGCATCGCGGCTCAGGTAGCTGTTGCTGTCGGGTGCTGGCAGGGTGCCGATGTTGTTCATGCCGGTGATCTGGTGGTTGTGCATCGGCATTTCGGTGGACAGCAGCGTCACGCTGTCGGACCCTGCGATCTCGCCCCAAAACCATTGGCTCAGGCCCGGGCTCTGCCCGGGAGAGACGATCACGCGACCTTGCAGGTCGGGCAGTCCGAACGTGGTCTTGCCGTCCCCTCCGTACGTGGTGCCCAGTATCGAGAACAAGGCCGTGTTGCTGGTGATGGGCAGCACCTGGCCGTTGCACAACGCCCAGTCCTTGGGCGCGAAGCTGAAGGGAAATGCCCGGATTTCTCCAATGAACTGATCCATACGATTCTCCTGTTGCTCAGTTGCGGCTGGGGAAAATGCCTTCGAGGGCAATGATGTAGTTGATGGCCATGCTGGGCATGATGTTGTCGTGCGGCTGGCTGCCACCCGCGACCGTCACGGCAGTGGGCGCCATGGCCTGGGGCTTGGGGTCGGTGCCGGGCACCGGGCCGTAGAGGTTGTCGGTGCCGGTCTGCGCGAACAGCATGCCGCTCGCCCGGGCGCTGGTCGCCGTGGCGGAGGTGGCGTTGAACGTGTGGGTGTGCTGGGGCAACTGCTGGGTGAGCAAGGTGACGCTCTCGCTGCCGTACAGCTGCGACACCACGCGGGGGGTCAAGCCCAGGCCCGTGCCCTGCCCGACCGGCACCCGCCCGCACAAGTTCGGCAGGGCGAAAGTGTTCTGGCCGTCGCCCCCATACCGGATGCCGATGAGCACGTAGAGGGTCTGGTATTCACTGATGCTGAGCAAGGCTCCGTTGCACAGCGCCCATCCCCGCGGCGCGAAGTTGCCGGCAAAGAGACGGATATCTCCGACATAGCTTTCCATGGTGGGTCTTTCAGTCAGTCGTTCAATTGCGGGAAGGGAAGACACCGGTCACCGCGATGCAGTAGTTCAGCACCAGGGACGGCTGGCAGTTATCGTGCGGCTGGCCTGCGCCTTCCGTGCTGACGCAGCCTGGCGCCAGCGCCTGCACGGGGCTCGAGGCATCTGCATACAGGTTCACGGGATTGCCCCCTGCGACGGCCGAGCCGACCAGGGCGCCGGTGAATTCGGCGCTGTTGGCATTGCCTGCGGACGCCATCACGGCGTGGATGTGCGCGGGCATCTCACTCGCTACCAGACTCACTGTCTCCGAGCCTCCCAGGCTGCCGTACGGAGTAGCCTGCGCGGCATGCCGCACAGACCGTCCGCGCAGGTCCGGAAGCTGGAAGTTGGTCGTGCCGTTGCCGCCGTAGGTGACGCCCAGCAAGGTGAACAGGGCCTGGTTGGTGCTGATGGCCAGCGTCTGCCCTTGGCACAGCATCCAGCCCTTGGGCGGCCATTCGTAGGGCAGGAGGCGGATTTCTCCGAGGTAAGGGGTTGCCATGGGGCTCAGCCTTTCGTTATGGTGGAAATGAACGAGGGTTTCGCGCGTGGGTCTTCATGCGCTTCGCGGGGGGGGAGAGGGCGCCACAGCATCCGCCATTGAACCGGTTGCTGCTCGGTGGCTTCGAACCCCAGCGCCAGGTACAGGCGAAGGGCGGGTTGATTCAGAGGGTTCACGGACAATGTGACAGCTTGACGACCCATCTCGCGCGCCTGGGCCTGCACCTGCTGGACCAGCGTGCGCCCATGGCCGCAGCCGCGCGAGTGCGGCGCCACCGCGAGGTCCACGATGTGCAGCGTGTCGTCGTCATCGTCGAGCACCAGGGCGCCGATGGGTTCGTGGCCGGCCAGCGCGATCACTGTGCGGGCCTGCGGAAAGCGGCGTCCGTAGTCTGCCTGCCGGAAGGCGTACTGCTGGTCCACCAGCGCTTGCAGCGCGGCCGGCGGAAGGCCCAGTGCATGCAGGTGTGCGCAGTGCGAATCGAAAAGCGCGCGCAGGAACGGCGCATCCTGCGCGCCGCCCGGGCGCGTGTGCAAGAGCAGTGGGGACTGCGTGTCAGCCAGCATTTGCCACCTCGGGTTCGGGCGCTGCCTGCTTCGCCGGGGACACCAGCGCCCGGTGCAGCGAAGACAGCCGCTGCGCAATGGCCCGGGACTCGGCGGCATCGAACACCGCGGCCTTGGCGCTGCGATCCGGCTGGAAGCGGATATCCGGAAGCTTGGCGTTGCGCTGCATGCGCTGGGCGATCCGCTGCTGGCCTTGAGCATCGCAGCGCAGGCCGAACATCCCGGCGACCTGGCGCACGGTGTTGCCGTTCAGCTGGCGGTAGTCGATGCAGGTGGTGTGTGGCTCTGCAGGGAGCGCCAGCATGCCCTCCATCAGGCCGTGGAGCACGCGGATGCGGTGCTCCAGCACCGAGGCATTTGCGGACACCACGAACACCGGCGCCACGCCGGCGAGCGAGGGGTCTCCCGACATGTGCCGGCCCGCCTGCGCGTGGTGGGACGCGAGGATTTCCACGGGGTCGCGCACCAGCGCCACGATGGGAACGGTGGGGTACGCACTGCGCAGCATCCGTGCATGGAAGATGTCCCACGCATTCCACTTGATGACCACCCGGCGGCCTGGAAAAAGGCTGGCCTTCACATCGATCAGGCTCTCGACGCCAGCGCGCTTCTCTTCAGGACTCAGCGCAGGGTCGACCAGCACCTCGGTGAGCACCGGGGACTCGGAGAAGACCGCCGCTTCGTCCAGCTCCGACAGGCAGCCGGACAGCAGCGTGGAGCCGCAGCGCGACAGGTGAAGGATGAACCCCGCGGGCCGGGCCCGGGGCACCCGCCGGGCGCAGGCCGCCAGGGCGCGCAAGGAGGTCCGGGGCGTGATCAGTTGGTTCAGCGTGGTGCTTTGCCAGCAACGGCTCAGGTACTCGTCGTGGAAGGGTTCGGTGGGTGCGCCATCGGGCAGGCACCAGTGCAGGTGTTGGCCGCGAGCGTGGTAGCTGCGGGGCAGCCAGATCCCAGCCATGCCGGCAGCCACCTCGTCGGGCAGGTTGTCGCGGTTGAGCGCGTCGAGGGCCTGCAGGATGTCCGCGTCGCTGTGGCCGCCTGCACCCCAGAGGCCCCGCAGCGCAGCCAGCAGGTCCACCACGGACCGGGCTTGCCGGCACAGCGCCAGCTGCTGCGGCGAGCCGAGCAGCGTGTGGTAGGCGTGCCGCAGGTCAAGCACCGAACGCACCTTCCTGGATGCGGCGCACCAGCCACGGGTTGGCCACGCAGTCCATGACCAGGTGCGTGCGTGCCGCCCGGCTGCGATTCACCACCGCGTGCTCCTCGTCGGCGTTGAAGTACCAGAACTCGCCTTCGCGCATGGGCACTTCCTGGCCTGCGACGAGGAAATGCACACCAGGATGGGTCCAGACCGGCACATGCAGGCGCGCCTCGCCGCAGCCCAGGTGCAGGCCATGGTCCCGGTGGGGCTTGATGCTGGCGCCCGCATGCAGCCGCATCAGCCGCGCAGACTTCAGCGGGCACTCCAGCCGGGCCATCAGTTGCCGGATGGCAGGGCAATCCTGCAGTACCGGCAGGTCGTTCCAATCGCGGGCTCCGTCGTTCAGGGCAAAGCCCTGCAGGATGGGGTGCGCCGCGACATGCTGGCTCTGGCAGCGCAGCGGCAACACGTCCCATGCGCCGTCGTAGTCACCCCGGTTGACGTGGGGCAGCCAGCTGCGTGCCATCAGCTGCGAGACTTCATCCTGCAGCGCGGTGATGGGCACGGGTATGCGCAGGCGCGAGAACAGCGGCCCGCGCACCCCCTGCGCCTCGGCGGGCGCGGCCGCAAGGGCCATGGGCATGCTCATGGCAGCGGCACGTGATCGGCTTCACGCGGGAGATGGGCTTGGGGTACGCGCTGTACGATGGTGGGCATCGTGTCTTGTGAAGGTTCCAGCAAGGCCAGCATCCGCCCCACGCAGGCATCGATGGAAAGCTGGTCCGTGCGCAGTGCGAGGTCGGGTGCGAGCGGGGGCTCGTAGGGTGAGTCGATGCCCGTCAGGTGTGACAGGGCGCCGCTGCGCGCCTTCTGGTACAGGCCCTTGGTGTCGCGCTGCTCGGCCACTGCGAGCGGTACATCCACGAAGACCTCCAGGAAGTCGCCGGGTGCGAACAGGTCCCGGGCCGCTTGGCGCTCCGCGCGGAAGGGGGAGATGAAAGCCACCAGCACCAGCACGCCCGCATCGACGAAGAGCCGCGCGACCTCGGCCACGCGGCGAATGTTCTCCACGCGGTCCGCGTCCGAGAACCCCAGATCCTTGCACAGGCCGCGCCGCACGTTGTCGCCGTCGAGCACATAAGTGCGCCTCAGGCCCCGGTGAAGCTCCACTTCCAAGGCGTTCGCCAGCGTGGATTTGCCCGCACCGGACAGCCCGGTGAACCAGACCACCCGCCCGCCATGCCCGGACAGTTGCTCCCGGTCTTCACGCAGCACGCTGAAGGTCTGAGGGGTTACTGCGGATTGACGGTGGAGATCTTGGGGTGGCATGAGAACGTAACAGGCATTGCGAGCGTTGCAAACAAGGGTGCAGGGGGTTTGTGCGTGAATATGTGCGAATCCACTTGCGCACACAAGAAAAAAAATGACAGGTGTTATTTTTCTTGTGCGACACGTGCACCGACGGACCCCAGTGCTGTCAAACAACGGTGCGGTTAGAGGCCCCGTCCATGTCAATCCCACGAGTCCATGCACGCAGGAGGGCCGTGACCTATCATGGTCGGTTTTCCTGCACCAGGCCCCACCCGTGACCGACCACACCGCCCCGTCACCCGCCACACCTGATGACGGCACGTACCTCGCCCGCGCCCTGCGCGAGCAGCGCATCAGCATCCGCGGCGCGCGCACGCACAACCTCAAGAACATCGACCTCGACATCCCCCGCAACCAGCTGGTGGTGATCACGGGGCTGTCGGGGTCGGGCAAGTCGAGCCTGGCGTTCGACACGCTCTATGCCGAAGGCCAGCGGCGCTATGTGGAGAGCCTGTCGGCCTATGCCCGGCAGTTCCTCGGGCGGCTGGACAAGCCCGATGTCGACCTCATCGAGGGCCTGTCGCCCGCCATCAGCATCGAGCAGAAGGCCACCAGCCACAACCCGCGCTCCACCGTGGGCACGGTGACCGAGATCCACGACTACCTGCGGCTGCTGTACGCCCGCGCCGGCACGCCCTACTGCCCCGACCACGGCCTGCCGCTGGCCGCGCAGACCGTGAGCCAGATGGTGGATGCCGTGCTGGCCCTGCCCGAGGACACCAAGCTCATGCTGCTCGCGCCCGTGGCGCGCGAGAAGAAAGGCGAGTTCACCGAGCTGTTCGCGCAGATGCAGGCGCTGGGCTACGTGCGCTTTCGCGTCGACGGCCAGATATATGAGCACGAAAACCTGCCTGCGCTCAAGAAAACCGAGAAGCACAACATCGACGTGGTGATCGACCGCATCAAGGTGCGGGCCGACCTGCAGCAGCGCCTGGCCGAGAGCATCGAGTCGGTGCTGCGCGTGGGCGGGCACGAGGGCAACGGCCGCGTGCTGGCGCTGGAGATGGACACGGGGCAGGAGCACCTGTTCAGCAGCAAGTTCGCCTGCCCCGTGTGCAGCTACTCGCTGCCGGAGCTGGAGCCGCGCCTGTTCTCGTTCAACTCGCCCATGGGCGCGTGCCCTGCGTGCGACGGCATCGGCCAGCGCGACGTGTTCGACCCGGCGCGTGTGGTGGCCTTTCCCACGCTGAGCCTGGCCAGCGGTGCCATCAAGGGCTGGGACCGGCGCAACGGCTACTACTTTGCGATGCTCGAGAGCCTGGCCAAGCACTACGCGTTCAACATCGAGGCGCCGTTCGAGTCGCTGCCCGCGCCGGTGCAGCACGCCATCCTGCACGGCTCGGGCGACGAAGAAATCGCCTTCAGCTACATCATGGACAGTGGTGCCTCCAAGGGCAAGGTGTATGCCAAGAAGCACCCGTTCGAAGGCATCATCCCCAACATGGCGCGGCGCTACCGCGAGACCGATTCGGTGGTGGTGCGCGAGGACCTGGCGCGCTTTCGCAGCACCCAGCCCTGCCCCGAATGCCACGGCACCCGCCTGCGCCGCGAAGCCCGCCACGTGCGGCTGGGCGAGGGCGAGCAGGCCCGTGCCATCTTTGAAGTGAGCCACGCCACGCTGAACACCGCCCATGCCTGGTTCAACGACCTCCAGCTCACCGGCGCCAAGGCCGAGATCGCCGGCAAGGTGGTGCGCGAGATCGCCACCCGCCTGCAGTTCCTGAACGACGTGGGGCTGAGCTACCTGAGCCTGGACCGCAGCGCCGAGACCCTCTCCGGCGGCGAGGCGCAGCGCATCCGCCTCGCGTCCCAGATCGGCTCGGGCCTCACCGGCGTGATGTACGTGCTGGACGAGCCCAGCATCGGCCTGCACCAGCGCGACAACGACCGCCTGATCGCCACGCTCAAACACCTGCGCGACATCGGCAACAGCGTGATCGTGGTCGAGCACGACGAAGACATGATGCGCGCCGCCGACCACGTGATCGACATGGGCCCCGGCGCGGGCGTGCACGGCGGGCGCGTGATGGCGCAGGGCACCTACGACGAAGTGCGCGGCAACACGCAGTCGCTCACCGGCCAGTACCTGTCGGGCGTGCGCTCGATTGCCGTGCCCCCGCGCCGCACGCCCTGGCTGCCGGTGCTCGAGCAACAGGCTGCGCCCGTGGTGGAGGCCAAGGCCAAGTCGCGCTTTCCGCAGACCGAAGCCAGCAAACGCCGCGCCGAGCGCATGGCCGAGCACCACGCGCGCCAGGGCGCCCTGCAGGCGCTGCGGGTGGCAGGCGCCACGGGCAACAACCTCAAGAACGTGACGGTGGATTTTCCGGTGGGGCTGCTCACCTGCGTGACGGGCGTGTCGGGCTCGGGCAAGAGCACGCTGGTCAACGACACGCTGTACGCCGCCGTGGCCCGCCAGCTGTACCGCGCGCATGAAGAGCCCGCCGCGCACGACGAGATCGTGGGCATCGAGTACTTCGATAAGGTCATCAACGTCGACCAGAGCCCCATCGGCCGCACGCCGCGCAGCAACCCGGCCACCTACACCGGCCTGTTCACCCCCATCCGCGAGCTGATGGCCGAGGTCAACACCGCCAAGGAGCGTGGCTACGGCCCCGGGCGTTTCAGCTTCAACGTGGCCGGCGGCCGCTGCGAGGCCTGCCAGGGCGACGGCGTAGTGAAGGTGGAGATGCACTTTCTGCCCGACGTGTACGTGCCCTGCGACATCTGCCACGGCCAGCGCTACAACCGCGAGACGCTGGAAGTGCTGTGGAAAGGCAAGAACATCGCGCAGATCCTGGAGCTGACGGTGGAAGACGCCGCCGCCTTCTTCAAGGACGTGCCGACCATTGCCCGCAAGCTGCAGACGCTGCTGGATGTGGGCCTGTCGTACATCCGCCTGGGCCAGGCGGCCACCACGCTGTCAGGCGGCGAGGCGCAGCGGGTGAAGCTGGCGCAGGAGCTTTCCAAGCGCGACACGGGCCGCACGCTCTACATCCTGGACGAGCCCACCACCGGCCTGCATTTTGCGGACATCGACCTGCTGCTCAAGGTGCTGCACCAGCTGCGCGATGCGGGCAACACCATCGTCATCATCGAGCACAACCTCGACGTCATCAAGACCGCCGACTGGCTCATCGACATGGGCCCCGAGGGCGGGGCGGGCGGCGGCACCGTGGTGGGCGTGGGCACGCCGGAGGACCTGGCGGCCAACCCGGCCAGCCACACGGGGCAGTACCTGGCGCCTTACCTGAAGTCCGCGAAATCTGCGAAGTCCGCGTCCAGTTTGTCGTGACGGATTCCTGCCGGCGGCGCTCGACCAGCGGGCGCAAGCAGCTATCGAATCAATAGCAACCGCCTGCGCGCCTCATCGCCCCAGCAGTCGCGCCACCAGCGGGTCCAGCGAGGCCATGAAGGCCTCCACCGCGCGGGTGTAGCCGCTGTCCAGGCCCAGCTCGCCATTGATCTCGCCGTGCTCGAGCGGCTCGGGCAGCACCTCGGCGCGCACGCCCAGGGTCGCGGCCTGGCGCGCCATGGCCTCGGCCTGCAGGCAGGGCTGGTCCGGGCGCTCGGTGGAGCACACCAGCTGGTAGGGCGGCGCACCGGCCACGAGCTGGTGGAAGGGCGACAGCAGCGCCCAGGCGGCCGGGTTCGTGCCGAAGGCCTCGTCGTACAGGCGGGCATGCGGCGCGGCCATGAGGCGCGGCACGTTCAGCACCGCGCTGTCCAGCGACACCGCGCCGAGCCACGGCCAGGCGCCCTGGCGCTGCGCGAACGCGGGCTGCGCGTTGATCAGCGACACCAGGTGCGCGCCTGCCGAGTGGCCCATCAGGATGAAGCGGCCGGGGTCGGCGCCCCACCCGGGCGCGCGCTGCTGGGCTGCGGCCAGCGCCTGGGCCACGTCGTAGGCCTGCTGCGCCACGGGGGTGTCGGGCAGCATGCGGTAGTTGATGGAGACGAACACGAAGCCACGCGCCACCCAGCGCGCCACCTTGTTCTCCACCACCTTCGGCATCGCCTTGTCGCCCGTGCGCCAGGCGCCGCCGTGCACCATGAAGATCACCGGTGCGCGCAGGCCGGCCGGGCGCGCGTCCGCGGGCGGCAGGTACACGTCCATGCGCTGGCGTGCGTCGCTGCCGTAGGGCAGGTCGGCCAGCTTCTGCACGCCGGCGGGCAGCGGCGCCGGATTTTGCAGCGCGCGCTCCAGCAGCCGGGCACGCAGGCGGTCGCCGGGCGTGGCGGGCGCGTCGGAGGCCTGGGCATGCGCCGGGGCATGGGCCAGCAGGGCGGCGCAGGCCAGCGCACACAGCAGGGCTGGGGCAGAGCGGAAGAAGGTGGCGGCAGACATGGTGGACAACTCCGAAGAAAAAGAAGGGATGCCTGCATGGTGCGGCTTCCACGCCCGGCTGCGGGTTGCGCCGCCGTGCCAAGCGATGACAAGGTATGACAGCGCCGCCACAGGCCGTCACCGCCTGTCATGATCCGCGCATGAACGATGCACGCGCCAAGATCCTCGTGGCCGATGACGAGCCCGACCTGCGGGCCCTGCTGCAGCGCTACCTCGGCGACCAGGGCTACACCGTGCGCACGGTGGACGGCGCGGGCCCGCTCAACGTGCTGCTGGCGCGCGAGCGCTTCGATGTGCTGGTGCTTGACGTGATGATGCCGGGCGAGGACGGCCTGGCCATCTGCCGGCGCCTGCGCGCGCAGGGCGAGACCATTCCCATCCTGATGCTCACCGCGCGCGGCGACCCGGTGGACCGCATCGTCGGGCTGGAGATGGGCGCCGACGACTACCTGCCCAAGCCCTTCAACCCGCGCGAGCTGCTGGCGCGCATCCAGGCCATGGTGCGGCGCCAGCGCCTGCTCGGGGCCCACGCCGGGCCGCGCCAGGCGGGCGGGCAGATTGCGTTCGGCGCGTTCACGCTGTGGCTGGACGAGCGCCGGCTCACGCGCGATGGCGCGGACGTGCCCCTGACCACGGGCGAGTTCGCGCTGCTGCAGGCCCTGGCCCGGCAGCCGCACCGGCCGCTGGGGCGCGACCGGCTCATCGCGCTGGCCTACGGCCCCGACCACGCGGCCACCGACCGCAGCATCGACGTGCAGGTGATGCGCCTGCGCAAGCTCATCGAGGCCGACCCCGCGCAGCCGCGCCACATCCGCACGGTGTGGGGCGTGGGCTATGTGTTCGTGCCCGACGGGGCCGCGCCGCAGGGTGCGGGCACCACGCCATGACGGCGCCGCACATCCCGGCCTCGCATATTCCGGCCGCGCATATTCCGGCCCCGCCCGCAGCGCCCTCAGCAGCGCCCGCCCGCCGCCGCAGTCCGTGGCCGCGCAGCCTGCTGGGGCGCAACCTGCTCCTGATCGCGGCGCTGGTGGTGCTGGGGCAACTGGTGGCGGTGGTGCTGGTGCGGCAGATGATCCTGCAGCCCCGGGTGGCGCAGGTGGCCGATGGCGTGGCGCGCAATGTGGCGGCGCTGAGCGCAGGGCTGCAGGCACTGCCTGCGGGCCAGCGCGCCGCGTTTGTCGAAGCCTTCAACCTCAAGGCAGCCCAGGCAGCCCAGGCAGCCCAGGCGGTGCCAATGTCTCCGCCCCGGCGCGCCTTGTTGTCGCCG
The DNA here is from genome assembly GCF_044542805.1 of Acidovorax sp. NPDC077693. NCBI lineage: Bacteria > Pseudomonadati > Pseudomonadota > Betaproteobacteria > Burkholderiales > Comamonadaceae > Acidovorax > Acidovorax sp. NPDC077693. Next base: position 128,707 of record NZ_JBITVD010000019.1, read on the forward strand.
CTGGAGCGGCAGTTCGTGCAGGCCGTGGCGCGGCGGCTGGAGGGCGGCGGCACCGCACCGGGCGGCGAGGCCGTGTGGCGGCGCGACAGCACGGGCGTGCTGGCGCTGCGTGTGGTGCACGACGGCACAGCCTACTGGCTGCACCTGCCCAGCGTGTTCCCCACCCGCGAGTTCACGGGGGCCTGGCTGCTGGCCACGCTGATCAGCGTGCTGCTGGCGTTGTGGGGGGCCTGGTGGCTGCAGCGGCACATCAACCGCCCGCTGGGCCAGGTGGTGGGGGCGGCGCAGCAGCTGGCGAAGGGCCAGGCCCCTGCCGCCCTGCCCGAGGACGGGCCCGACGAGATCGCCACCGTGGCGCGCAGCTTCAACCAGATGGCGCAGAGCCTGGCCGCGGCCGACCACGAGCGTGCGCTGATGCTGGCGGGCGTGTCGCACGACCTGCGCACGCCGCTGACCAAGCTGCGGCTGGGGGTGGAGATCGCAGGCCCCGGCCTGGATGCGCCGCTTGCGGCCAGCATGGCGCGCAGCATCGACGAGATGGACGGCATCGTCGGCCAGTTCCTGGACTTTGCGCGGGTGGGCGAGGCCGAGGCCGCCGCCATGGCATCGCTCAACGACCTGGCCCGGGCCGTGGCCGAGGCGCAGGCAGACCATGGTCGCAGCCTGCGGCTGGAGCTGGCCCCGCCCGCGCATTTGCCCGATGAGTCCGATATGCCCGATGTGCCCGTGCGCCCGCAGGCCCTGCGCCGTGCGCTGGACAACCTGGTGGAAAACGCGTGGCGCCACGGCGCGGCGCCGGTGGTGGTGCGCACCGGCACGGCGGGCGCCACGGCCTGGATCGAGGTGGCCGACCAGGGCCCGGGCATCGCGCCCGAGGCACTGGAGCGCATGCGCGAGCCCTTCGCGCGCGGCGGTGGCGCGGCGCGGTCGGGCGCACCGGGGGCGGGGCTGGGCCTGGCCATCGTGGACCGGGTGGCGCGCAGCCATGGCGGCCGGCTGGAGCTGCGCACCGCACCGGGCGCAGGGCTGTGCGCGCGGATCGTGCTGCCGCTGGCGTGAAACGGAGCGGGGAGTGCGTGGGCTGGCAGGCGGGGCATCCCGTGCCCTGTTCCTTCACTTCTCATGGGGGGAATCACAGCCAAAATGGCTGCTACCGCTTGTTGAATAAGCGCTAGCAGCTATTAAATCAATAGCTATTTGCCAGCGTTCCAGCGCGCCTGCGTGCGCCTCGGCCCGCCGCACCATGCGCCCCGCTGGCCGTCGCCGCGCTACCGCTTGCAGGTCACCGGTGCCGCTGCTTCCGCAAGCCCCGCTGCCCGCTCACCCCGGCGTTTTCTTGAGCTTGCGGTACAGCGTCTGGCGGCTGATGCCCAGGCGGCGCGCGGCCTCGGACATGTTGCCGCGGGTGGACTGCAGCGCCTGGTCGATGGCGGTGTGGGACAGCTGCCGCAGGTTGAGTGGCGCGGGCGGGGGGCCGTCGTCGTCTGCGGTGGCCGGGCCGGTGGGCCAGGCCGTGGGCCCGCTGCCTGCGTGTGCGTGTTCCTCTTTCTGTTCCTGCGCCGCCAGCGCCTGCGCCAGGTCGTCCGGCAGATGGTCCCAGCGCAGCGTGTCTTCGCCGTCGTCGAGCATGGCGCAGGCGGTGCGCAGCACGCTGGCGTACTGGCGCAGGTTACCGGGCCAGGGGTAGCGCGCCAGGCGGGCCAGCAGGTCGGGGGCCAGCTGCAGGCTGCGCGGCCGGCCGGGGCAGGGGCTGGGTCCTGTGGTCGGTGTGGCCAGCGAGCTCAGCAGCTGCTGCGTCAGCGCCAGGAAGTCGGTGCGCTCGCGCAGCGCGGGCAGCTGCACCGTCAGGCCGTTGATGCGGTAGTACAGGTCTTGCCGAAAGCGCCCTTGTTCGGCGGCCTGCATCAGCTGGCTGTGCGTGGCGCTCACCAGCGCAAAGTCCACCGTGTACGACTTGCCGGCGCCCACCGGCGTCACGCTGCGCTCCTGCAGCACGCGCAGCAGGCGGGTTTGCATGGCCAGGGGCATGTCGCCGATTTCATCGAGGAACAGCGTGCCGCCGTGGGCTTCGCGCAGCCGGCCCGCGCTGCCTTCCTTGCGCGCGCCGGTGAAGGCGCCGCCCACATAGCCGAACAGCTCGGCCTCGATGAGGTTCTCGGGGATGGCGCCGCAGTTGATGGCCACGAACGGGCCGTCGCGCCGCGGCCCGCTGGCGTGCAGCGCGCGGGCGAACACTTCCTTGCCCACGCCCGACTCGCCCTGGATCAGCACCGGGATCGGCTTGCCCACCACGCGGCGGGCCTTGTCGGCAGCGCTGCGCCAGCGGGCATCGCCCGTGTCCAGCTGCGCGAGGGCATCCGCGGCCTGAGCCGGTGCCTCGGCGTCGGAGCCTGCCACTGCGCTGCGGGCCGACGCCAGCGCGGTGCCCGGCCACGCCGCGGGGTCCATCTGCACCTGCGCGAACAGCAGGGCACCGCCGGGCAGGCGCACAGCCTGCGGCTGCTGCGGGCGGCGCTGGTGGTGCGACAGCAGGTCATCCAGCCGCGCATCCACCACGCGCTCGAGCTCGGTGGCGCCGACATCGCTGGCGCTCAGGCCCAGCTGGGCCAGGGCGGCGCGGTTGGCGCCCACGATCCAGCCGTCGCCCGACACGGCCACGATGCCTTCGGCCACGCTGCCGATGCCTTCGGGGTCGCGGTGCAGGTGCAGGCGGATGTTGCGCTTGCAGGCGGCGGCCAGCAGGCGGTTTTCGATCATGCGGGCCGCGGTGCTGACCAGGCCCAGCGTGTGCGCGTGCCCCTGGCGGTAGTCGCCCGAGATGTCAAGAATGCCCAGTAGCTCGCCGGTGGCCGACAGGATGGGCGAGGCCGCGCAGGTGAGAAAGCTGTTGCGCTCCAGAAAATGCTCCCCGCCGTGCACCTCCACGGCCGTGCATTCGGCCAGCGCGGTGCCGATGGCGTTGGTGCCCCGGTGCGCTTCGTGCCACGACGCGCCGCTCGTCAGCGCCACGCGCTCGGCCTTGCCCACGAAGCCCGGGTCGCCCAGCGTGTGCATCAGCATGCCGCGGCGGTCGGCCAGCACCACCACGCTCTGGCTGTGGCGCACCTGTTCGAAGAGGTATTCCATCACCGGCCGTGAATGCGCCAGCAGCTCGGGGTTGCTGGCCAGCGCATGGCGCAGCGTGCCGCTGCTCGCGTGCTCCACGCCCGGCGCCCGGCCCGTGGGCGCGAGGCCAGCGGCCATGCTGCGGCTCCACGAGCGGGCCAGGCGCTCGTCCAGCAGGCCGCTGGGGCACTGGCCGAACTCCAGCAGGTGCTGGCGGGCCTGTCGCAAGGCCACAAGGGGTGGAATGGTGGCGGAAGAACGCACGCGCTGGTCTCCTGTGCAGGCGTCTGGTGCACCCGCTGCGGCCAGTATGGCGCCCCCACCCGGCCGGGGCAAGGGCGCCGGCCTGCCGCGCGGTGCGGGTGTTCCATTTCGTGACAGGTGTGGCGTTGCGGAACACGGCGGGCGGGCACGGTGTGACGGTCCGGACAGTGCTCCGACAGAAAAATCCCCATGAAATCAACGGTCCGCTGCGTGCCAGGCGCTGGCATGCGTCTTGAGTAGGGGAGTGCATCGGAGCGGCCCGCGCGGCCGGCCGATGCCACACACAACATTCCTGGAGACAACGCACATGACCGTATACGCAGCCCCCGGCGCCGCCGGCGCCAAGATCGCCTACCAAGCCCGGTACGACAACTTCATCGGCGGCCAGTTCGTGGCCCCGGTCAAGGGCCAGTACTTCGACGTGATCTCGCCGGTGAACGGCAAGGTCTACACCCAGGCCGCGCGCTCCACCGCCGAAGACATCGAGCTGGCGCTGGACGCCGCCCATGCCGCTGCCGATGCCTGGGGCAAGACGGACGCCGCAACGCGCAGCAACATCCTGCTCAAAATCGCCGACCGCATCGAGCAGAACCTGGAGTTGCTGGCCTATGCCGAAACCGTGGACAACGGCAAGGCCATCCGCGAGACGCTGAACGCCGACATCCCCCTCACCGTGGACCACTTCCGCTACTTTGCGGGCTGCGTGCGCGCGCAGGAAGGGGCGCTCTCCAACATCGACGAGAACACCGTGGCGTACCACATCCAGGAGCCGCTGGGCGTGGTGGGCCAGATCATCCCGTGGAACTTCCCCATCCTGATGGCCGCGTGGAAGCTGGCCCCGGCGATCGGCGCGGGCAACTGCGTGGTGCTCAAGCCCGCGGAGTCCACGCCGATTTCCATTTTGATCCTGGCCGGGCTGATCGCCGACCTGCTGCCGCCGGGCGTGCTCAACATCGTCAACGGCTACGGGCGCGAGGCGGGCATGCCGCTGGCCACCAGCAAGCGCATCGCCAAGATCGCGTTCACCGGCTCCACCAGCACCGGACGCGTGATCGCGCAGGCCGCTGCCAACAACCTCATCCCCGCCACGCTGGAGCTGGGCGGCAAGAGCCCCAATGTGTTCTTCGCCGACATCATGGACAAGGACGACGCCTTCCTGGACAAGGCCATCGAAGGCCTGGTGCTGTTCGCGTTCAACCAGGGCGAGGTCTGCACCTGCCCGTCGCGTGCGCTGATCCAGGAAAGCATCTACGACAAGTTCATGGAGCGCGTCTTGAAGCGCGTGGCCGCCATCCAGCACGCCAACCCGCTCGACACCGACAGCATGATGGGTGCGCAAGCCAGCAAGGAGCAGCTCACCAAGATCCTGTCGTACCTGGACCTGGGCAAGCAAGAAGGCGCCGAGGTGCTGGCCGGAGGCGGCCAGGCCCACCTGGGCGGCGACCTGGAAGGCGGCTACTACGTGCAGCCCACGCTGTTCAAGGGCCACAACATGAT
>NZ_JBITVD010000020.1:0-127971 GCF_044542805.1 Acidovorax sp. NPDC077693
GAGCAGGCAATCCCGCCTTGCGAGCCGATCAGCACGGTCAGCGATCCCTGCGTGATCGGCCCTCCGGATTCCGTCAGATCTCCCAGCCTTGCTGCGGGCTTGCCCATGGTGATTCCCTCTTCATATCATTTGTTGTGGCGACGGCCCCCTCTGGAAGGGGGCTTCAAATCGCCGCGCATGATAGGTTCGAGGGAGTGCAAAACAGCTGCCGGGGCGTGCTTGTTTTGTCGTCCGATACAACTCTTACTGGGTCATTGGAGACCTGTCGAAAAGACGTTGTAGTTCAGTGCTTCATTGGGATTTTCGAGGTGCATACGCATTCAAAGATCTTGATGGCGAGGGAGGTACGCCGGGCTGGCTACACCTGCTGCTGAAGGCGCGCAGACGTCGGCTGTGTTGCCAACATTGCTGCCAGCTCTGCGGCAGGCCGCACGCGGCCTGAAAAAACCGAGCGTTGCGCGGCGCGCCGGCAAGCGCACCCTGCACTGACAGGCGCCGCCACGGCGCCATCACACGCAGCGCGCGCCGTCCACCTCGATGCACACGCCGCTGATGAACGCGCCTTCGTCGCTGGCCAGGTACAGCGCGGCGTTGGCCACGTCCAGCGCGGTGGAGAAGCGGCCCAGCGGGATGGTGGCCAGAAACTTGGCGCGGCGGGCCTCGTCCACCGGGCCGCCCGCGAATTCGGCGGCCAGGCCGGTGTCGGGGTTGAACACGGGGTTGATGCAGTTCACGCGGATGTTGTCGGGGCCCAGTTCGGCGGCCATGGACTTGCTGGTGATGATGACGGCGCCCTTGGAGCCGTTGTACCAGGTCAGGCCCGGGCGAGGGCGCAGGCCGGCGGTGGAGGCGATGTTGATGATGCTGCCGCCGCCCGCCTTGCGCAGTTCGGGCACGGTGTGGATGGCCGACAAGTAGATGCTTTTCATGTTGATGGCATAGACCTTGTCGAAGTCTTCTTCGCTCACTTCCAGCATGGGGCGGTTGCGGTGTGTCCAGCCGGCGTTGTTCACCACCACGTCCAGGCGGCCGTACAGGCGCACCGTTTCGGCCACCAGGGCTTTCACTTCCGCAGAGCTGGTGACGTCGGCCTTCACGAACGCCGCGGTGCCGCCAGCGGCGGTGATCTCGGACACCACGCGCTGGCCGCCGGCTTCGTTGATGTCGTTCACGATGACCTTGCCGCCTTCAGCGGCCAGGCGCTTGGCGATGCCTTCGCCGATGCCGTTGCCGGCGCCGGTGACGATGATGGATTTGTTCAACACGCGCATGGAAAGGCTCCTCGATTCAGTCAATCAGATACAACAATAAAAACGTGAACAATCAAATTCGATAGCAGCTGACGCCTGTGTAGACAGCGGTAGCGGCATTTTTGAATGCGATAGCAGGGGGTCACGCGGGTGGCGCCGTCGCGGTGGCCGTCTCGGTAGGGCGGTCGGCGTCGGGCGCGGCCTGTAGCGCAGCCTGCACCGCGCCTGCGACCTGGGGCGCGCGCCGGTAGAACTGCGGAAAGTATTCCTTCACGCCGTCGCCGTTGAAGTCCCAGCCCGTGCATTGCCCCAGGTGGCGGGGTGGCTCGTCGGGGTGGGCCGATGCGAACACGGCGGGCACCGACTGGAACGCCGCGGTCGCCAGGTTGAACAGCAACTCGCGCAGGTGCGTGCAGCTTTCCACGCCGCCCAGGTGCTTCTGGATGGACTGGCGCCAGCCGCGCGCCATGCTGCAGCCGACCATGCGCTGCAGTGCGGGCTGGGCGGCGGTGCAGTCCTTGAGCGGGTGCGCGTCCATGGCGACGTCGATGGCCTGCACCACGAGCTGGCGGTTCACCGTCACGCGCAGCCACATGTGGTGGATCGGCTCGCCGGCCCGGCGCGTGCCCGTGGGGTCGCGGAAGGAGGGTGCGTCGTAGGCCTTGCTGTCGTGCAGCTCGCCTTCGATGTCCCACAGGCCGTCTTCACGCTCGAAGCCCTGGTAGTTCACCCGGCGGACGTGCTTCAAGGTGCGGGGTGCGGGGGGGCTCAGCGGCATGTGGTTTGGGGCGTCGACAACAAGAAGAAGCACAGGTTAGGGCCGGCGGGCCGCGCCGTCGCGCGCGAACGCGACAGGCCAAGGGCGGAAGGGCCGGCCGCGCAGCGATCAGCCGTACTTGATGGCGACCGTCTTCAGCGTGGTGAAGCCGTACAGCGCCTCGAAGCCCTTCTCGCGGCCGTAGCCGCTCGACTTGACGCCGCCAAACGGCAGCTCCACACCACCTGCGGCGCCGTAGTTGTTGATGAACACCTGGCCGCTGTGCACGCGCTTGGCCATGCGGAACTGGCGGGCGCCGTCGCGGGTCCAGATGCCGGCCACCAGGCCGAATTCCGTCGCGTTGGCCAGCTCTACCGCGTGGTCTTCGTCCTGGAAGGCCATGGCCGACAGCACGGGGCCGAAGACTTCTTCCTGTGCCAGGCGGTGGTTCACCGGCACATCGCGCAGCAGCACGGGGGCCTGGTAGTAGCCGGTGTCGGGGGCGTCGGGCACCACGATGCCCTGGCCCACCATGGGGATGCCGGCCACCTGGGCGTCCGACAGGAAGTCCCACACGCGTTGCTGCTGTGTCTGGCGGATCAGCGGGCCCAGGTCCAGGTCCATGGCGGCGGGGCCCACGCGCAGCTTGTCAAACGCTTTGCCCAGGCGCTCGAGCAGGGGCTCGTAGATCAGCGAGTCGATCAGCACGCGCGAGCCGGCCGAGCAGGTCTGGCCGGAGTTCTGCACGATGGCGTTGATGACCACGGGAATGGCGGCGTCGAGGTCGGCGTCCGCAAAGATGATCTGCGGGCTCTTGCCGCCCAGCTCCAGCGTCACGGGGCAGTGGCGCTCTGCGGCCACCTGCTGGATCAGCGTGCCGATCTTGGGGCTGCCGGTGAAGCTGATGTGGTCGATGCCGGGGTGGCGCGCCAGTGCGTCGCCCACCTCGTGGCCGTAGCCGGTGACGATGTTCAACGCGCCCGACGGAAAGCCCACCTCGGCCGCCAGTTGCGCCACGCGGATCAGCGACAGGCAGGCGTCTTCGGCCGGCTTGACCACGCACACGTTGCCCGCCGCCAGGGCGCCGCCCACGCTGCGGCCGAAGATCTGCATGGGGTAGTTCCAGGGGATGACGTGGCCCGTCACGCCGTGGGGCTCGCGCCAGGTGAGCACGCTGTAGCCGTCGGGGTAGGGGATGGTCTCGCCGTGGAACTTGTCGCAGGCGCCGGCATAGAACTCGAAGTAGCGCGCCAGCGCGATCGCATCGGCCCGCGCCTGCTTGGTGGGCTTGCCGCAGTCGCGCTGCTCCAGCGCGGTGAGCTCGTCGGCATGCTCCAGGATCTTGGCCGAGAGCTTTTGCAGCAGCCGGCCGCGCTCCACGGGGGCCACCTTGTGCCACACCGCGTTGTAGCACTGGCGCGCCGCATGCACCGCCGCGTCGATGTCTTCGGCATTGCTGCGCTGGATCTCGTCGAAGGGCTGGCCGTCGGACGGGTCGATCACGGGAATGGTGCGGCCCGAGGCGGACGCCAGGGAGGCGTTGGCAATGTAGTTCAGTTGCATGGCCGCCATTTTGCCCGGAAATGGAATGTGTGCTTAGTATTTGTGTGCAAAGCGCTGCTGCCGCCCTGCCAGCAGGCGCAGCGCGCTATGAGTATGAGAGCAAATTCAGTGGCAGGACGCGCGCAATGCGGCCAGGTCCAGGATCTCGACCTCGCCGCGCTGCACGCGCACCAGGTGGCGCTGCTCCAGGTCCTTGAGGATCTGGTTGGTGGTCTGGCGCGAGATGGCCAGCATCAGCGACAGCTGTTCCTGCGAGATGGACAGCACGCGGCGCGACTGGCCCTCGGCCGTCCACTGGCCGTAGCCCTCGGCCATCATCACCAGGCGCCGCGCCAGGCGCTGCGGCGCGGGCAGCAGCGCCAGCTCTTCGATGGCGACGAAGGCGGTGCGCAGCTTGTCGGTCAGCAGCAGCGCCAGCGCATGCCAGTGCACCGGGTGGGCCTTCAGCCAGGCCTGCAGCCGCTCGTGGGGCACCTGCAGCAGCGTGCTGGCCTCGGTGGCATGCGCATCGTGCGTGCGAGCCGAACCGTCGAACACCGAGATCTCGCCAAACCAGTGCGGCGGCTCCAGCCGCGTGAGCAGCGCCGAGCGCGCCTCGTTGGCGCGCCCGCCCGTGCCCGAGATGCTGATGGCGCCACGCACCACCGCATACAGCCCGCAGGGCGCATCGCCGCGCAGGAACAGCACCTCGCCCGCGTGCAGCTGGCGCAGGTGCGCCATGTCGATCAGGGGCTGGGCGAAGTCGGGCGGCAGGTGCGAAAACCAGCGGCCGGACGCAAGGATGGGCAGGTAGGCGGCAGGGTCGGTCATGCGGTCTGGATGGGGTCTGGATGGGGTCTGAACGCGGCGCGGTGTGGGAGTGTGTGGGTGACGGAGGGCGGGGGGAAGCCGGTGCCAGTGTGCCTTTTTTGTCGTGTGCACGACAGACGCTGGCGGGGCCGCGGCGCGAGTATCGATGCTGCTCAAAACAATAGCCGGAGACACCCATGAAAACCCTGATCGACCACCTGGCCCAGTACGCCGACTACCACCGCGACCCGCGCAACATCCATACCCATTTTGTGGGCGTGCCGATGATCATGTTCGCGGTGGTGGTGTTGCTGTCGCGCCCCGCGTGGATGGTGGGCGATCTGCCGCTGACGCCGGCGCTGCTGTGCGCGCTGGCCGCCAGCATCTTCTACATGCGGCTGGACACGCGTTTCGGCCTGACCATGGCCGCGATTTTGGCGGCCATGCTGGCCGTGGCGCAATGGCTGGCCTTGCAGAGCCTGGCCGTGTGGCTGGGTGCAGGCATCGGCCTCTTCGCAGTGGGCTGGGTGATCCAGTTCGTGGGCCACTACTACGAAGGCCGCAAGCCGGCGTTCGTGGACGACCTCATGGGGTTGCTGGTGGGGCCGCTCTTCGTGGTGGCCGAGTGGGCCTTTGCGCTGGGCCTGCGCAAGGACGTGCAGGCCGCCATCGAAGCGCGCAGCGGCCCGGTGCGCCTGCGCACGGGGCAGGCCGCGGCATAACGCGCGCCGCAGTCTCGCTGCACGCGCTTGCTCGTTTCTTTTCTCCTCTTCTCCTCTTTTCCCCTTCTCCTTTTCTTTGTCTTTGTTGGCGGGATCGCGGCACGCGGCCCACAGCGCCTGGTGGCGTTGTGCGCTGCCGTGGTTGCACGCCTTGAACGGAGCGCGGCCCCCGCTGGCCGCGTGCGCCCATGAGTTTCGTTGCCATCCTGCCCACGCTGCTGTTCATCGCGCTGGGCCTTGTCATGTTCGGCCTGGGGTTGTCGCTCACGGTGGGCGACTTCACGCGGCTGGCGCAGCACCCGCGCGCCGTGGTGCTGGCCCTGGTGCTGCAGGTGCTGGTGCTGCCCGCGGCGTGTTATGCGCTCATCGTGCTGCTGGGCGTGGCGCCGCTCTACGCCGTGGGGCTGATGCTGCTGGCCGCGTCGCCCGGCGGCGTGTCGGCCAATCTGTTCAGCCATTTGTTCGGCGGCAATGTGGCGATGAACATCTCGCTCACGGCCATCAATACCGTGCTGTCCATCGTGAGCCTGCCGCTCATCACCAACTGGGCCATCGGCACCTTTGCGCACACGGGGCAGGTGGTACCGCTGCAGTTCGGCAAGGTGGTGGAGGTGATCGTCATCGTGCTGGTGCCGGTGGTGCTGGGGATGTGGGTGCACCGGCGCGCACCGGCTTTCAGCGCGCGCATGGAAAAGCCGATGAAGATCTTCAGCGCCGTGGTGCTGGCCGCGTTCGCGCTGATCGCCATCGCCAAGGAATGGACGGCGCTGGTGGAGTCCTTCGCGGGGATCGGCCCGGCGGTGCTGTTGTTCAACGCCATCAGCCTTGCGTCGGGCTACTACCTGGCGCGTGCGGCGGGGCTTGCCAAGTCGATGGCCACGGCCATCAGCTTCGAGATCGGCATCCACAACTCCACGCTCGCGATCTTCATCGCGCTGTCGGTGCTGGAGAACTTTCAGCTCGCGCTGCCGGCGGCCATTTACTCGGTCAGCATGTATGTGATGGCGACGCTGTTCGGCATGGTGGTGCTGCGGCGGCGCGGCGCGACCCCTGCCACGTGATCTGCGTGCGGCGTGGGCGTGATGAGGTTGTGAGCCGCGGCCGCCGTTCGGGCTGAGCCTGTCGAAGCCTTGCGCAGCGCTTCGACAGGCTCAGCGTGAACGGCGATGGGCGGTTCGGTGCAGGCATCACGGCATCACGGCATCACGGCATCACGGCATCACGGCAGGCGTTCGCCTGCCACGGGCCGCGCCCGGTACAGCACCCCGGCCGTGCACACCGCACACAGCGCCACCAGCGCACACAGGTAGGGCAGGGCGGCTGACAGCGGCGCGCCCAGCTGGTTGAGCCGCAGCGACGCCTGTACGCCCGAGGTGCTGGGCAGCAGCCAGCGCAGCCACTGCAGCGGCCCGGGCAGCGCCTCCACAGGCCAGGAGAAGCCAGCGACAAAGGCGATGGGCAGGGTGGTGAACAGCAGCACCTGCAGCGCGCGTTCGCGGTTGCCGAACCACAGCCCCAGCAGCGCGCCCAGCGCCGCGATGGCGGGCACGTAGCAGGCCAGCAGGGCCAGCGCGCCCAGCGGGTTGCCGCCGCGCGGGTAGTCGTGCAGCACGAAGATCCAGCCAAAGTAGAACAGCCCGCTGGCCCAGCCCAGCGTGCACAGCGCCAGCAGGCGCCCCAGCCAGGTGGTGGCATCGGCGCGGTGCTGCCCGGCCTCCACCCAGGTGCCGGCCAGCAGGGCCGCGCCCATGAGCAGCGTCTGCTGCAGGATGAGCAGCGCCACGGCGGGCACCACGAAGCTGCCGTAGCCCTCGGTGGGGTTGAACAGCGCCACCATCTGCAATTGCACGGGCGCGCGGCTCGCACGGGCCTGCTGCACGCTCTGGCCGCCGGCCTGCAGCTTGCGGATCTCGACCCCGGCGGACACGGTGCCCACGGCCTCGGCAAAGCCGTACTGCACGGCCTTGTTGAGCAGCGCGTAGGCCCCGTTGGCCTCGATGCTGACCACGGCGTTCTCGCCGCGCACCACGCTCCGCTTGAGGCCTGCGGGGATGACCGCATAGCCTTCGATCTCGCCGCGCCACAGGGCCTCCTGCGCCTCACGCTCGCTGCCGGTGACCAGGCGCACCTCGATGCGCGGGTCGGCATCGGCAAAGCGCGTGATCTGGCGCGACAGGCTGCTGCGGTCCATGTCCACCACGGCCACGGGCACGCGGGTGAGCACCTCGTCGGCGTAGAACCAGGGGTAGAAGAAACCGTAGAGCACGGGCGCGCCGATCAACAGCAGCAGCACGCCCTTGTCGCGGGCCACGGTGGCCAGGGCCAGCAGCCAGGCGTGCAGCAGGTTGCGGGGGGCGGTGGGTGGTGGGGGCAGGGCTGTCATGTCAGATGGAGGCGGCGGCGCTGTGCCGCCGGCGATGTGTAGGGCGCGCAGGTATTGCTCCCTCTCCCCTTGCGGGAGAGGGCTGGGGAGAGGGGGAGGTGGTTGCGGGCACTCTGCCACTTGCTAAGGCCCCCTCTCCCCAACCCCTCCCCCGCGAGGGGGGAGGGGCTCTGTGGGCGTGGCAGCCGCTGGCGAGGTGCACAGGCATTGCTCCCTCTCCCCCCGCGGGAGAGGGCGGGGGAGAGGGGGTTGCAGCCGCATGCCCGTCGCCGCACTTCATCTCACCGACCTCCCCACGTCTCGGGCCGCTGCACTGCGCGATGCAGCCCCGCCGTGCCCACCAGCCACAGCACCACGGTGGCCACCAGCAGCGCCACCACGGTCGACACGCTGGTGGCCAGCGGCGCGCCCATCTGCAACTGCTCGATCTGCAGGCGGATGTAGTGCGTGAAGGGCATGGCCTCGGCCCAGGCGCGGGCGCTGGCAGGCATGCCGGCCAGTGGAAACGCCACGCCGCTGAAAGCAAAGGCCGGTGCGGCAAAGAAACCCGCGCCCGACAGCGCCGTGCGCAGCGATAGTGTGACCGCCGCCAGTGCCGCGCCCGCAGCGAGCGACACGGCCATCAGCAGCGCCAGCGCGCCTGCCACCCACCACAGGCTGCCCGGCGGGTGCCAGCCCCGGCCCCAGGTGATGCCCACCAGCGCGAGCAGCCCCACCAGCGTGAGCGAAGCCCAGGGCAGCGCCAGCTTGCCGATCAACGCGCCTGCGGTGCCGAAGAATGGACCCGTGCCCAGCCATTCCCCCACGCTGCGGTCGCGCAGCTCGCGGCCCACGGCCCAGGCGCCGGCCGTCATGGCCAGGATGTGCAGCAGCGCGGGGATGAGCGCCGCGCCCAGAAACTGCTCGTAGTTGCTGGACACATTGAACAGCGCCACCATCTGCGTGTGGATGGGCTCCATGCTCACCCGCACGGCCCGGGCCGGTTCGCCGCGCTTGTTGCGCGCGGCCATCTCGATGCCGGCCGACAGCGTGCCCACCGCCGTGCGCACGTCGCGCTGCAGCAGGCCCGAGTGCGTGCCCATCTGCGCGTTGTGCAGCAGCGTGACCTGCGCAGCGCGGCCTTCCTTCACGGTGCGTGCAAAGTCGCGGGGAATGATCACCACGGCATACACGTCGATGCTGCGCAGCCCGCGCTCGGCCTCGGCCCCGTTGGTGTAGTGCTGGGTGATCTGCACGCCCGGCGTGGCGTCCAGCATGCGCACCAGTTGGCGCGACAGGCTGGAGTGGTCCTCGTCGACCACGCCCACGGCCAGGTGGCGCGGCAGCCCGGCCGAGAAGATCCACCACAGCAGAGCCACGCCCAGCAGCGGCACCCAGGTGACCATGGCCAGGTCCCACGGGTCAGCCCAGAGGCGGCGGGCTTCGCGGCAAAAGCTGTTTACTATCGAATTCATAGCTGCTCGCGCTTGTTAGACAAGCGGTAGAGGCATTTTTCTCTTGAATTCCCACTGCTGGGCAAGGCCCGAGCCCGAGCACGAGTCCCCATCGGAGTCCGTCGAGTCGATGCGCAAAGCCGCACCCCGCCCCCGTCCGTTCGGGCTGAGCCCGCCGAAGCCAGGGCGCCTGTGCCGCGCAGTCTTGCGGCCATCACGTGCCGAAGGGCGCGGCGCAGCCGCAGGGGGCTGAGGAAGCACATCGAAGCCACCACGCCCGTCACTGCACCAGCACCGTCATGCCCGGCCGCGCGCCTTCGATGGGGGCTGCGGGCCGCGCCCGCACTTCGAACGTGCGCACGTCGAACCCCTGGCCCGCACGCGTGGCGCGCCAGGTGGCGAAGTCGGGCAGGGCGGCGGTGTGGTAGACCTTGAACTTCACGGTCTTGCTGCCGTCCTTGCCGTCCTTGCCGTTCAGGGCCGGCAGCGTGGCGTCGAATTCCTGGCCGATGGCAAAGCGCTGCAGGCGGTCCTCGCGCACGTTCAGCACCACCCACTGGTCCTTCAGGTCCACCACCGTGACCACGGCCACGCCCTGGGGCGACAGCTCGCCGGTGCGGGCCAGCACCTTGGCCACTTCGCCGGCCACGGGGCTCTTGAGTTCAGTCTCGGCCTGCGCGGCCTGCACCTCGGCCACCACGCCGGCCACCTGGCGCGCCTGGGCGCTGGCGGCCGAGCGGTCTTCGGGGCGGGCGCCGGCGCGGGCCAGGTCGTACTGCGCCTTGGAGGCCAGCGCCTGGTCGCGCGATGCCTTGAAGTTGGCCTCGGCCTCGTCGCGCTTTTGCGCGGCCACCAGGCCCTCGCGGGCCAGGCCGTCCACGCGTTTGAAGGACGACTCGGCCAGGTCCGCGGCGGCCACGGCGCGCTGCCAGTTCAGGCGGGCCATCTCCACCTCCTGCGGGCGGGCGCCATGCTGGGCCTTGTCGGCCACGGCCTGGGCGGCCTCTTGCGCGGCGGTGGCCTGGGCCAGCTTGGCCTGCACCTCGGGGCTGTCCATGCGGATCAGCGGCGCGCCCACGGCGATCTGGTCGCCTTCCTTCACCAGGATCTGTGCAATGCGCGCGGTGACCTTGGGGGCGATGTCGGCCTCCTGCGCTTCCATCTGGCCCTGAAAGACCTCGGGCGCGGGCTGCGAGGCCTTCCACAGGCCGAAGCCCACGAAGCCCGCCACAGCCACCACGGCGACCGTGCCGATCACCGCGGCCTTCTTGCCGTTGCTTTTGTTGTGGGTGGGGCCGGACGTGTGGGCCGCGGGGGCCGTGGTGGCCTTGGTCGCATTGGTCGCATTGGCGGCGGCGCTGGCCGTGCTGGCGGTCGGGGGCACGCCGGCGGGCGTGCGGGCGCCGGTGTCGGTCGGCTCGGCGGGGGTGTTCGTGTGGTTGCTCATGGGGGGGCTCACTCTACTTTCAGGGCGTCGGCGCGCGCCATGTATTTGCCAAAGTCTTCCGACAGGCCGCAGCTCTCCAGCAGGTCGGCCAGGGCCTTCACGTAGTCGTGGGCGGCCTGGGCGCGCTCGGTCTGGGCCTTGGCCTGGTTCACCTGCGCGTCGATCAGATCGAGCGTGGTGCTGGTGCCGGCCTTCAGGCCCGCAGCGCGCAGGCGCAGCACTTCGTCGGCCAGCTCCAGGCTGGGGGCCATGGCCCGGAACTGGCGGCGCGCCTGCTCCACGCCCAGCCAGCGCTTTTCCACCAGCAGGGCGATGTCGTTTTGCGCCTGTGCGCCGGTGCGCTCGGCCTGCGCGATCTGGCGGTTGGAGGATTCGGCCAGCGCGTTGCGGTCGATGGAGTCCCAAAGCGTCCAGCGCACGCCCACGCCCGCCACCCAGTCGGCTTCCTTGCCGGTCTTGAGCTGGCGCTGGCCGAAGGCGAACACCTGGGGCTTGCGCAGCGCCTCCTGCGCGGCGTGCAGCTGCGTGGCCTGCTCCTTCTTGGCCGCCACCTTGGACAGGCCCGGGTGGCGCGCAAGCGCGGTGTCGATGAACTGCGGCAGCGGCGGCAGCGGCTCGCCCAGCACGAACAACGGGCTGGTGGGCGTGACGCGCTCGCTGGCCTTGAGCGTGCGGGTGAGGGCGGTGGCGGCCAGTTCGGCATCGTCGCGCGCCTTGCGGGCGTTGCGGCGGGCTTCTTCCAGGGCAGAGCGGGCCTGCAGGCGCTCGACGCGGGCGATCACGCCGGCGTCCAGCATCTTCTGGGCGGCTGCATCGTGCTGCTCGATGGTGGCCAGGGCCGATTCGCGCAGCACGGCCGCGCGCTCGGCCAGCTGGGTGCCGAAGTAGCGCTGCACCAGCAGCGTGGTCGCCTCGTGGCCGGTCTTGGCGGCGTCGGCTTCGGCCTCGTGCGTCATCGCGTCCAGCAGGCCGCGCGCCGCGTTGCTGGCGCCGCCCATGTAGATGGGCCACACGGCCGAGACGGACGATGTGGTGTCGGTCTTGTGGCGGTTGAGCGTGTAGCTCGATGGCAGGTGCGGCAACTGGGCCAACGGTGCGGCCAACTGCGGCGGCAACTGCGACAGCACGCCGGGCAGCACGCGGTTGAGCGGGTTCAGGTCCACGTCCAGGTTGGCGTTGTAGGCGTAGGCTGCGCCGGTCAGGTTGACCACCGGGCCGCCCAGGCGCTGCATCGCGTCGCGGCGCAACTGGGCGCTTTCGACGGCATTCTTGGATGCTGCGAGCTGGTCGGAGCGCTGGCCCAGTTGCTGCAGCGCGGTGTCGAAGGCCATCGGCTCGGCCCGCGCGGGCAGCGCGGCGAGTGCCAGCGGGGCGGTGGCGATCAGGCACAGCAAAGCTTCGCCTGCCCGGCGCGTGCGCCGGTGCGGTCGGGTAAGGGTCATGGTGTCAGCTCTTGGGGGTCAGGCCCGGCGTGGAGGGCGCAGGGCCGGTGGTGCATTGCCAAGCAGGTGGGTGGAGTTGTAGCAGCACAGGGCTTGCGGGTCAAAGGGGCGGTGCGCAATGTGTTGCGGCAGGGGCCGTCAGCGTGCACCCACGGGCGTGAAGGCATCGCTGTGCTCGGTCAGCCAGCGCAACGAAAGGTCGCTGCCGTGCTGGCTGGGGTGGAAGTCGCGCCGCAGGTACGCGCGCCAGGGCTTCCAGGTCTCGCGCACCAGGCCGCCATGGCCCAGCAGCGTGCGTGCCGCGCTGGCCCAGGTGCTCCACTTCCACAGCGTGCCGTCCTGGCGCAGGTTGGCCACGGTCTGGCGCAGCGCATCGGCCAGGAACACCACGGTGATGCGGCGAAACCAGGTGATGCGCCAGTCGTGGTTGCCGCCCAGCGCCTGGTACAGGTCGAACGCCGTGTTGCGGTGCTCGGACTCTTCGGCGCAGTGCCACTGCCACATGGTGGCCAGGCGGGGCTCTGCGCCCTCCAGCATCTCGGGGTGGGCCAGCAGCCATTCGGCCAGCAGCGCGGTGAAGTGCTCGTTGGCGGCGGTGACGGCCAGCGGGTGGCGCGGGTCGGCGCCTTCAAAGAGTTTCATGCGCTCTTGCGCGCGCGGGGCCCATGCGTTGACGAAGCCCTGCTTTTCAAGGTGGCCGTTGAACAGCGCATGGATGCGGCGGTGCGTGGCCTCCTGGCCGATGAAGCCGCGCACCTCGTCGGCAAAGCGGGCCTGCAGGTCCGGCGGCAGCGCCTTGTGGCCGCCCTTCACCGAGTCGATGAAGAACTGTTCGCCCACCGGAAAGCTCATCGACAGCGCATTGAAGAAGGCCGAGCGGAACGCGTCGCCGCCGCACCAGTGGCGCGCAAACGGCGTTTCAAGATCGATCAGCAGGCGGCGGACAACAAGCTCGGTCATGGACAATACTCCCTGGATATCCCGGCGAGGCGGTGTGGTACTGATGTGTACCAGTGATTCGCATCATGCCTTCCGGGTGTGGTACTGTCAAGTACCGGTCCATGCCGCCCCCCATTTCCGCTTTCAGGACTTCTGCCGCCGCAGTACGCATGACGCCCCTTGACGCCCCGGCCTCCGCCCCGCTCGCCACCCCCGCCCCGGAACCCCGCGCCCGCCTGCTCGAAGGCATGGCCCGCGCGGTCGCATCCAAGGGCTACGCCGACACCACCATCGCCGACATCGTGCGCGAGGCCAGCGTGTCGCGCCGCACCTTTTATGAACACTTTGCCGACAAGGCCGAGTGCCTGATCGCGCTGTACGAGCTGGCCAGCGGTAATGCCATCGGCGTGCTGCGTGCCGCCATCGACCCGCACAGTGACTGGCAGGCGCAGGTGGAGCAGGCCATGGGCGCGTACTTCGGCGTGCTGATGCGCAACCCGGTGCTGCTGCGCACGCTGTTCATCGAGATCCTGGGCCTGGGCGCACCGGGCCTGGCCGCGCGGCGGCGCGCCAACCAGCAACTGGCCGACCTGATGCTGGACGTGGTGAACAACCGCACCGGCGAGCGCCTGCGCAAGACGCCGCTGCAGCCCACCATGGCGATGGCGGTGGTGGGCGGCATCAACGAAATGGTGCTGCAGTCCATCGAGCAAGGGCGCGCCGGCGAACTGCAGGAGCTGGTGGCCCCTGCGGCCGCGCTGCTGCGGGCGGCGGTGTTTGTGGAGTTCTAAGCGGCTCTGCGAGGCACGGAATCGTTGGCCTGCTGGTGAAGGGCCGCTGCCATTACGGAGCGTCTCCCCGCTGCGCGTTCAGACCTCGTTGGCGATCTCGATCAGATTCTCGTCCGGGTCGTAGATGTAGACCGAGCGCAGCCGTTGGCGCGCCCCCGTGGCTCCCACCGGCCCCTGTACCACCGCGATGCCCTGCGCCTGCAGGTGTGCCAGTACATCCTCGATGGGCGTGAGGGTGATGAAGCAAAGGTCGCCCGAGCCTGCGGTGGCGTGGCGCACATTGGGGTCCACCACCGTGCCCACTTCGTGCAGATTGATCTTCTGGTCGCCGAAGTGCAGCGCGTGGCGCCCGGGCTTGAACTCGCGCGCGGCCATGCCCAGGACGCGTTCGTAGAACGCAATGGTCGCCGGGATGCTGGCGACGGTCAGGACCAGATGGTCCAGGGATTGCACGGTGATGGGCATGGGGCTCCTGGAAGCGGTGGTTCAATGGTGCAGGCCTGCGAAAGGCCCGCGTGCGGATGCGGGCCGAGGCCCGGAGACAGTGCCTGGATGCCGCTGGTGCAAAGCCGGGGCAGCCTGGGGTGGCCAGCCGGCATCAACCCCCCAGGCACGGCGCAGTCACAGCCTGCTCTCCACGCTGTTGCGCATGGCCGCCTGCGCCACGGCATCGAGCGCGCCGTCCACCACCGTCTGCTGCGCCAGCACGTGCATGGCGCCTTGCTGGATGAGCCGGTCCACCAGCCGCAAGGTCATGGACTGGGTGCGGCCGGACGCGCTGGTGAAGAGGAAGAAGGTGCCGTTGGAGCCGATCCACGACAGCTGCGTGCGCTCCCAGCGGCCGGCCACCAGCAGGTTCACCCAGCTGCCGACGGCCAGCGCCGGCGTGCCGGGCTCGCCTTCTGCAGGGGCTGCCAACGCAGGCAACGGGCTCTCGGACTCGGGTGCCTGCGAGGCCTCCATGAAGCCCGATTCCTTGGCCTCGGAGGGCGCCACCCAGGGCTCGTCGTCTTCGTCCGGGGCGGGTGGTGGCGGCGGCGGCGCAGGCGCTGCCGACACTGCGGCCGGCGTGCCGGCTGGCGCCGCCGTTCGGGGCGTGGCGGGCCGTGGGCCCGGCTTGAAAGCCTGCTGGTGCAGCTGCATCAGCAGCTCGAAGACGGCCTCGGTGCGGTCCGGCGGGTAGTCGATGGAGGCCAGGCCTTCGCGCAGCTTGGGCAGCAGCTTGGGCAGCAGGCGCGCCAGGCGGCCGGTGTTCATGCGTGTCAGCTCGGGCTGGGCGCTCCAGATGAGGGCCTCCACTAGCTCCTGGTAGCGGCCCGGGTCGGTGCTGCCGCTGGTGTCGGTCAGGCGCGCCTGGGCCACGACCTTGGCCCACGGGCCCAGCAGAAAGCGCAGGATGGGGTCGGGCACCTTGTCGATGTCGGGCAGCAGCCAGATGTCGCGCGACACCTTGGCGGCCAGCAGGTGGCGCTGCTCGGCGTGCTGCAGGGCCTCGATGGCGCGCTGGCGTTCCTGCTTGCGCGCCTTTTCGCTCTCGGCCCATTTGGCGTGCAACTGCTGCAGCACCTGCTCGAAGTCGTCGGGCCCTTCGATGGTGGCGGTGGACAGCGGGCCTGCGATGTTCATGAGCGACCGCATGAAGCTCTGAAAGCCCGCCGCCTCGACGCTGTCAAACGCCTGGCTGCGGTCGGTGATGTCCTGCAGCAGGCGGCGCGCGGGGTGCTCCTTGTGGCTGAAAAAGCGCGGGTCGGCGAGCGCCAGTTGCAGCAGGGCCGGCTCCATCGCCCGCACGAACTGCTGCACGGGCCACAGCAGCCGGGCGTCGCGTGCGATGTTGTCCACCATCAGCGCCACCACCTCCATGCTCAGCGTCTGGCCCAGGCCGCTGGCATGCTGGCGCGCGGCCGCGGCAGGGGGGCTGTCCACGCCGCTGGCAGCGGGCGCGCGCGGGGTGCCCAGGCGCTCCATCATCTGGCCGACCTGGTTCATCTCCTGCAGCGCCTCGAAGGCGGCAGGCACGGTCATGGCGAAATCCGTGGCCGGCGGGTCCACGCGGGGCAGCGGGTCCAGCCCGTCGAACTCCCGCGCAAAGCGCTCGGCGAAGTCCTCCTGCACCTCGCCAAGGGCGCTGGACCCCGGCGCGGGCGCCGGTGCCACGGGCTCGTTCAGTTCGCCCAGCAGCAGGCGGCGCAGCCGGTCGAGCGTGAGCAGGGAGTCGGCGGGCACCGACGCCGCGGTGGCGAATTCGTTGTCGGCCGCAAAGCCCTGCGCGGCACCGGCCCCGGCGGGCGCGGCATACACCACCTGGCCGTCGGCCTGCCGCCTGGCATAGCCCACGGGCTGCACGCCGGTGTGCCTGAGCTTGTCGGTCTGCGCCAGGTACAGCGCGCGCAGCTCACTGCCCAGCGCCTGGGCCATCGGGCCGATCCAGTCGTGGCGCACCTGGTCGGAAACCTGCATCTGCGACACCACGGCTTGCAGTGCCTGCAGGAAGACGTCGGGGCGCAAGGGGTTCTGGTCGGGCTGCACGCTGGGCAGCCCCTGGGCTGCGCACACCAGCGCGTCCAGGTCGGCCAGGGGCCCGTCCACCGCGGAGATCAGGATCTGCCGCGCGCGGGCGCGCTCCACGCTGTCGCTGATCTGCGACTCGTCCATGAGTTCGAGTTCATCGAAATGCACGGTGAACAGCGAGCGCTTGGCTTTCTCGGGCCCGCGTGTGGCCGACTGCTCCAGCGCCTTGCGCAGCGCCTCGGGGTAGCGGTCGCTCATCACGTTGGCCAGCCGCGTGATCTGTTGCCGCGCCTCGTGCATGGCCTGGTGCTCGCCCGCGGTGCGCACCGCGTCCTGGCGCGCCTGCAGCGACATGCGCGTGGCCTCGGCGATGCGCTCCATCATGGGTTGCGCGCCTGCCACCACGCCCTGGACCAGGCGCTGGTACGCCTCGCCGTGGCCGTCGGCAGGGGCGGGGGCGGAAGCTGTGGTGTGGTTCAAGGCCATCTTCGGGAGGTAAGTATTGGTTACCGGTGGCCGTCATGGTACGCGGCAAAAAGGGGGCGCGGCGCCCCCTTGTTGCATTTTCCCGGCGGGCCTGTCCCGGGCCCGCCCGGGGTGCGCTCACCCCCCGTGAAACTTCACCACCAGCGGCACGATCAGCAGCGCCACGATGTTGATGATCTTGATCAGCGGGTTGATGGCCGGGCCGGCCGTGTCCTTGTAGGGATCGCCCACGGTGTCGCCGGTCACGGCCGCCTTGTGGGCCTCGCTGCCCTTGCCGCCATGGTGGCCGTCCTCGATGTACTTCTTGGCGTTGTCCCAGGCGCCGCCGCCGGTGCACATGCTGATGGCGACGAACAGGCCGGTGACGATGGTGCCCATCAGCAGGCCGCCCAGTGCCTTGGGCCCCAGGGCCAGGCCCACCACGATGGGCACCACCACGGGCAGCAGGCTGGGAATCACCATCTCCTTGATGGCGGCGGTGGTCAGCATGTCCACCGCCTTGCCGTATTCGGGCTTGGCCGTGCCTTCCATGATGCCGGGGATGTCGCGGAACTGGCGGCGCACCTCCACCACCACGGCGCCCGCGGCGCGGCCCACGGCCTCCATGGCCATCGCGCCGAAGAGGTAGGGGATCAGCCCGCCGATGAACAGGCCCACGATGACCAGCGGGTCCGACAGGTCGAACGTGATGGCGCGGCCGTAGCTCTCGAGCTTGTGCGTGTAGTCGGCAAACAGCACCAGCGCGGCCAGGCCGGCCGAGCCGATGGCGTAGCCCTTGGTCACTGCCTTGGTGGTGTTGCCGACGGCGTCGAGCGGGTCGGTGATGTCGCGCACGCTGCTGGGCAGCTCGGCCATCTCGGCAATGCCGCCGGCGTTGTCGGTGATGGGGCCGTAGGCGTCCAGCGCCACCACGATGCCCGCCATGGACAGCATGGACATGGCCGCCACCGCAATGCCGTACAGGCCCGCCAGCTGGTAGGCCGCCAGGATGGCCAGGCACACGAAGATCACCGGCCAGGCGGTGGAGCGCATCGACACGCCCAGGCCCGCGATGATGTTGGTGCCGTGCCCGGTGGTGGAGGCCTGCGCGATGTGCTGCACGGGCGAGTACTGCGTGCCGGTGTAGAACTCGGTGATCCACACCAGCGCGGCCGTCAGCACCAGGCCGGTGGCGCAGGCGCCGAACAGGCGCATCTGGCTGCCGCTGGCCATGATGGCGTTGTCCGGCATGATCCACACCGTGACGAAGTAGAAGGCGATGAGCGACAGCACGCCCGCGATCGCCAGGCCCTTGTACAGCGCGGGCATCACGTTCTTCATGCCGGGCGAGGCCTTGACGAAGAAGCAGCCGATGATCGACGCCACGATGGACACGGCGCCCAGCGCCAGCGGGTACACCACCGCATTGACCGGGGCGGCCGCCACCAGCAGCGCGCCCAGCACCATGGTGGCGATCAGCGTCACCGCATAGGTCTCGAACAGGTCGGCCGCCATGCCGGCGCAGTCGCCCACGTTGTCGCCCACGTTGTCGGCGATCACCGCGGGGTTGCGCGGGTCGTCTTCAGGGATGCCGGCCTCCACCTTGCCCACCAGGTCGGCGCCCACGTCGGCGCCCTTGGTGAAGATGCCGCCACCGAGCCGCGCGAAGATGGAAATCAGCGACGAGCCGAACGCAAACCCGATCAGCGGGTTGAGCAGCGTGGCCAGGCTGGCGGTGGGCGTGAGGTTGCCGTTGCCCGCCAGAAACCAGTAAAAGCCCGTGACGCCCAGCAGCCCCAGGCCCACCACCAGCATGCCGGTGATCGCCCCGCCGCGAAACGCCACGTCGAGCGCCGGGCCGATGCCGTGCGTGGCGGCCTGCGCGGTGCGCACGTTGGCCTTGACCGACACGTTCATGCCGATGAATCCGCAGGCGCCCGAGAGCACCGCGCCCACCACGAAGCCGATGGCCGTGGTGCCGTCCAGGAAGATGCCGATGAGCACGGCCAGCACCACGCCGACGATGGCGATGGTCTTGTACTGGCGGGCGAGGTAGGCGGCGGCGCCCGCCTGGATGGCGGCGGCGATCTCCTGCATGCGGGCATTGCCCGGGTCCTTGGCGAGGATCCATCCCCGCGCCCAGATGCCGTAGGCCACCGCAATCAATCCGCAAACCAGAGCCAGTATCAGGGGGGCAGTCAGCGCTGTAGTTCCAGCCATTGGTCGCTCCTTTCAATCTTTTCAGTTGCACGGAAGGAAACATCACAACGCAGGTCGGTGGTGCTTCCGCTGCGTTGCTTCCTCGTGCTACCGGGCCCGCCAGGGGGCAAGGAGTCGATTGGCCAACAGACCCAATTTACAGGCAAACGCGGGTTTGCAAGCGGGCAGAAAGGGGCGTGCGCCTAAAATCAGGGTTAATCCCGACGCTGCGCGACTTGCCGCACGCATCGCGGGTTACGTTCAGCAACCACCATTCAAAGACATGTCCCTCAACAAAGTCACCCCCGGCAAGAACATTCCTGAAGCCTTCAACGTCGTCATCGAAATCCCGATGAACGCCGACCCGATCAAGTACGAAGTGGACAAGGAATCCGGCGCGATCTTCGTGGACCGTTTCATGACCACGGCCATGCACTACCCCACCAACTACGGCTACGTGCCGCAGACGCTGTCGGGCGACGGCGACCCGGTGGACGTGCTGGTGATCACGCCGTACCCGCTGCACTCCGGCGTGGTGGTGCCCTGCCGCCCCCTGGGCATCCTGATGATGGAAGACGAGGCCGGTGTCGACGGCAAGGTTATCGCCGTGCCCACGTCCAAGATCCTGCCCATGTACGACCACTGGAAGACCATCGACGACGTGAACGCCATGCGCCGCAATGCCATCGCCCACTTCTTCGAGCACTACAAGGACCTGGAAAAGGGCAAGTGGGTCAAGGTGCTGGGCTGGGAAGGCATCGACTCCGCCAAGAAGGAAGTCACCGACGGCATCGCGGCCTACCAGAAGGCCAACAACGTCTGATGTCCGCACCCGGCTGATCGCGCAGGGTTGGAGGGTATTTGGCCTCCAGCGCTTGATAGAAAAGCGCTGGCAGCTATCAAAATTGAAGCGATCAATGAAAGCGCACAGGTCTTGGCCTGTGCGCTTTTTTCATGGCGTCGCGCAGACTGCACATCCACCCACACCCACCCACCTGTCACGCACCCGCCACACGGGCGCCCTAGGCTCGGGCGCTTTCGTGGGTCTTTGATTCTCTTCTTCCTTCATCCATCTATTCAACAGGCCCGGCAGGGCAGGGAGCGGCAGCAATGGCAATGGCAGTGGCACTGGTGCATTCATGGCGGCGCATGGCCGTGGGCGTGGCAACCGCGGTGGCAATGGCCGCCGCACTGGCAGGCTGTGGCGGCAGCGATGACGATGGCCGCGCGCAGCCCATTGCGTCGCTGCGGCTGCTGGGCAGCACGTCGCTGCCCACCGGCACGATGTTCGAGGGGGTCGAGTTCGGCGGCATCTCGGGCCTGGACCGGGCGGCCGACGGCAGCTACTGGGCCATCTCCGACGACCGGGGCGGCGAGCGGGGCACGCCGCGCTTTTACAACCTGGGCATCGACTACGACGCCGGCGGCAGCGTCAAGGTCAGGATCAACCGCCAGACGAACATGCTGCGCGAGGACGGCACCCCGTTCCCGGCCACCGCCCGCACGGTGGACCCCGAAGCCATCCGCACCGCGCCGGACGGCAGCCTGTACTGGGCCTCGGAAGGCAACTGGAGCGCCACGGCCGCCAGCCGCTTTCAGCCCTTCGTGCGGCAGATGACGCGCGAAGGCCGCTTCGTGCGCGAGTTCTCGCTGCCCGCCATGTACCAATACGTGGACAACGCCACCGATGGCGCGCGCAGCAACAAGGTGTTCGAGGCCCTGGCCGTGGCGCCGGACGGCACCGTGTACGCGGCCAACGAGGACGCGCTGATCCAGGACGGCCCCCTCACCAGCCTGCAGGGCGGCAGCGTGGTGCGCGTGACGGCGCTCGACCCCGCCACCGGCAAGGCCAAGGGGCAGTACGCCTACCCGTTGCCCAGGATCCCGGTGGACGCCGCGCCGGGCGCGCCGTTCGGGCCCGACAACGGCCTGTCGGACATGCTGGCCGTGGGCAACGGCCAGTTCATCGCGGTGGAGCGCGCCTTTGCCTCGGGCGTGGGCAACACCATCCGCCTGGTGTGGACCGAGATCACCAGCGCCACCACCGACGTGATCGGCACCGCGCGCCTGGCGGGCGCCACCTACACCCCCATGACGCGCCGGGTGCTGCTGGAGATGCCGCTCACCTGGCAGGGCGTGAAGCTGGACAACATCGAGGCCATCACCTGGGGCCACACGCTGCCCAACGGCCACCGCACCCTGGTGCTGGCGGCGGACAACAACTTCACTGCAGACACGCAGGCCAACCAGTTCATCGTGCTGGAGGTGGTGCCGCAGTAGCGCAGCCAACTGCGCCCGCCGCCTGCTGTGAGCCAATGAGGCTGCACCGCGGGTCTACAGGGCGCCAGGCGCTATCAAAATTGGAGCTTTCGACACTGCAAGCGATCCCTGCCGCAGGACGGTTGGTTGCGCAAACCGTGGAAACACCTGAGAGGAAATGCTGCGTCTCGCTGATAGACTGAGACAGCATTTTGTTACATATGGCGGGCGCATCGCGGCACCGCTGTCTGAAGGGTGATTCATGAAAGTTTCCGATCTGCGTATCGGTGTCAAGCTGGGATTGGGGTTTCTGGTGCTGGTGCTGCTGACGGCTTTGCTCGGCGCCATTGCGCTGGTGCAGATGTCGCGCATTCACGCCAATGCCGAAGCGATCGCCACCAACCTGCTGCCCAGCGTCACGCAGACTGGCGAGCTGCGTGTGTTGCTCAACCGCATGCGGCGGGCCGAGGCGGGCGTGGTCACTGCGCGCAACGTGGCGGAGGTCAAGGCGTTCTCCGAACAGGTGGCCGCACGCCACAAGGACCTGGACCGTGTCGAAGCCACGTACGAAGCCTTGATCGACATCCCCAGGGAGCGCGAGGTCTATGCCGACTACAAGAAGCGCAAGCTCGCGTACGTCGAGCTGCAGGCCAAGCTGATGGACATCGCCAAGAGCGTGGACTTCAGCACCACCGAGACGCTGGAGCTCACCGGCGACGCCATGGCCATGCTGTACGCCGGCGAGTCCGAGGCGGCTTTCGTCGCCACGGCGGAGACGCTGGGCGAGCTGCAGAAAATCAACACCGAGGCCGCGCAGCAGGCAGAGGTCGATGCGCTGCAGGTCTTCAACCTGGCCCGCATCTGGGTGCTGGCCACGCTGGCGGTGTGCGTGGTGCTGGCCGCGGTGCTGGGTATCGGCATCACCCGCGCGGTAACGCGCCCCGCGCACCACGCGGTGCAGGCCGCCCGCGCCATCGCTGGGGGCGACCTGACGTCCGAAGTACCGCCCGGCGGCAAGGATGAAATGGGCCAGTTGCTGTCGGCGCTGGGCGAGATGCGGCAAAGCCTGGTGAACACCGTGAGCACGGTGCGCGGCAGCGCAGAAGGCGTGGCGTCGGCCAGCTCGCAGATCGCCTCGGGCAACAACGACCTGTCGGCGCGCACCGAGCAGCAGGCGTCGGCACTGGAAGAAACCGCAGCGTCGATGGAAGAGCTGGGCTCCACCGTGCGCCAGAACGCAGACAACGCGCGCCAGGCCAACCAGCTGGCGATGAGCGCATCCACCGTGGCCGTGCAGGGCGGGGACGTGGTGGCCGAAGTGGTGGAGACCATGAAAGGCATCAACGACAGCAGCAAGAAGATCGCGGACATCATCAGCGTGATCGACGGCATCGCCTTCCAGACCAACATCCTGGCGCTGAACGCGGCGGTGGAAGCGGCCCGGGCCGGCGAGCAGGGCCGGGGCTTTGCGGTGGTGGCCGGTGAAGTGCGCAGCCTGGCCGGGCGCAGCGCCGAAGCCGCCAAGGAAATCAAGGCCCTGATCACCGCCAGCGTGGAGCGCGTGGAACAAGGCACGGCCCTGGTGGACAAGGCGGGGGCCACGATGACCGAAGTGGTCAGCTCCATCCGCCGGGTGACGGACATCATGGGAGAGATCAGCGCGGCCAGCAGCGAGCAAAGCGCGGGCGTGGGCCAGGTGGGCGAAGCCGTCACGCAGATGGACCAGGCCACGCAGCAGAACGCGGCGCTGGTGGAAGAAATGGCGGCCGCGGCGAGCGCGCTGAACGCGCAGGCGGGCGACCTGGTGAACGCGGTGGCGGTGTTCAAGCTGGAGGTGGGGGGGCAGCAGCGCAGCGCGGCTTCGCCATCGACATCGTCATCGACACCACCAGCGCGCCATGACACCGCTGCGTCCCCCGTGCCCGCACCCGCGGCCCGCAAGACCCTGTCGAGCACGGCAGCCGCAGCGCCTGCAGCGCCCAAGCTGGCCGCCCGCAGCAGCAGCAGCAGCCCGGCCAAGCCTGCGGGCGGCGCATCACCTGCCGCCAGCCTGCCTGCACCCAAGCCCGCGGCCAAGGCGGGACCGAAGCCAGCGGCCGCACCGGCCAGGGCGCCCGCGCCGGCAGCGGGTGGGGACGATGACTGGGAGCGCTTTTGAGGGGCCGGCCCAGCAGGCCCGCCCCAAAGGCTCACCCTGAAATCCAGGAAAAATAGCTGCTGCCGCTTGCTGGACAAGCGGTAGCAGCTATGAAAAAAGAAGCACGCGAGAGAAGGTTCTCCGCGTGCTTTTTGTTTTTTGCTTTTTGTTTTTTGTTTTTCAGAACGGTGGCGTCAGGAATATGGGGGGCTTCGGGTCCATGCTGCCTGCCCCACGCCTCACCGCTCGGGGTCGGGGTAGACCAGCTGCAGCCCCGGCAGGGTGGGGCGCTGGAACCGTTGCCATGCACCCTCTTGCGGCTGGGCCAGGCGGTCGGCCACGGCCCACCAGGCGCTGGGGTTCAGGCCGATGCCGAAGTGGCTGGCCACCACCTCGATGTTCTCGGTGTGCGGGTTGTGCGCGGCCGGCGCCTGGATGCTGCCGCGCCAGGCCACCACGCCATCGCTGCGCGAGTAGATGCTGGTGGTGGGCACCGGGGGGGCTTCAGGCAGGTTGTAGTTCTCGGTCTCGCGTTCGATGTCGCGGCCGCTGGCGAACTGGTAGATGCGCCAGGCGTTGGTGGACCGATGGTGGCCGGCAAACGGCGTGCCCAGCGTGATCACGCAGCGCACCCGGTCCGGCATTTCCTTGGCCAGTTCGCGGGCGTACACGCCGCCCAGGCTCCAGCCCACCAGGCTCACCTTGCGGCCGCTGGCGTCGCTGGCCGCCTGCAGTTGGCGCTTGGCGTTGTCCAGCACGCCGTCGCGCGGGCCCAGGTTCAGGCCCTGGCCCCATCCTTGCGTGCCGTAGTTGCGCGAATCGAGGTAGCGGCGCAGCGGGATGGTGGTGGCGTCGCCCGCCGTGAGCCCCGGGAACACGATGACCGTGTGGCCGTCGCCCCGCGGGGCCCGCTGCAGCACGGGCCAGGCGGGCAGCACGGCACCGAATTCCCACGGCGCGCGCAGCTCCAGGGCCAGCAAGGGCAGCCCGGGTGGCGGCAGGTGGGCGGGGTCGCCGGACTCTTGGTTCTTGCTGAAAAATGGCATCGGGTGGTGCTTGCGAAGGGGTGGGGCGGCGGGTGCGAGGACGGCCGTGACGGTAGCATTTTTTTGTGCCGAGACGGGCCGCGCGCATGGAGCCAGCTCTCCAAACGCACACCGGCCATTGGGTGCGCCAGCGAGACGTGTTCAGGCAGTTATGCCAAATAGTGCTGGCTGATGAGTGTTCGCCGCTATATGGTGGGGCAACAACATTTCAATCCTTGCTTTCACCGAGGAGTACCCGAAGATGCACCGCTTGAACATTTCCACCCGCCTTGCGGCAGCATTTGCTGCCATGGTGCTGCTGCTCGCAATCCTGGGGGGTGTGGCGTTGGCACATTCGGCCAGCCAGCGCGCGTCGCTCAACGACATCGTCACCATGCGCATTCCCATCACCAAGACGATGGGCACGCTAACCGATGGGGTGAATGTGCAGGCCATCCAGTTCCGCAACCTGGCGCTGTTCGCGTCCGAAGACATCATCAAGCAGTCGCTCGAGCGCGTGGCCGCAGCGCGGGCGTCGATCGCCAAGGAAATGCCGGTCATCGTCAGCCTGATCCGCTCTGACAAGGGCAAGGAGATCCTGGCACGCATACAGCAAAACCGCAGCAGCTTCCTGGCGCTGGGCGACGAGTACATCGGCCTTGTGCAAAAGGGGCAAAAGGACGAGGCCCTGAAACTGCTGGAGGAGCGCCTGCGCCCCACCCAGCGGGCCTACCAGGCCACCATCCAGGAGCAGGTCGACTTCCAGGCCCAGGTCACCGCCGATGCGGGCGAGCGGGCCGAAGCCGCCGCCAGCGCACTGCAGCGCGATGTGCTCATCGCCGGGGCTGCGGCCATTGCGCTGGCGATCTTTCTGGCCATCACCATCATCCGGTCCATCACCCGCCCGCTGGCCCAGGCGGTAGAGGCCGCCGACCGCGTAGCCAGCGGCGACCTGAGCGGCCACATCCACGCGCAGTCCCAGGACGAAACCGGCCAATTGCTCAGCGCGCTGCAGCGCATGCAGCAAAGCCTGGTGAACACCGTGAGCACGGTGCGCGGCAGCGCAGAAGGCGTGGCGTCGGCCAGCTCGCAGATCGCCTCGGGCAACAACGACCTGTCGGCGCGCACCGAGCAGCAGGCGTCGGCACTGGAAGAAACCGCAGCGTCGATGGAAGAGCTGGGCTCCACCGTGCGCCAGAACGCAGACAACGCGCGCCAGGCCAACCAGCTGGCGATGAGCGCATCCACCGTGGCCGTGCAGGGCGGGGACGTGGTGGCCGAAGTGGTGGAGACCATGAAAGGCATCAACGACAGCAGCAAGAAGATCGCGGACATCATCAGCGTGATCGACGGCATCGCCTTCCAGACCAACATCCTGGCGCTGAACGCGGCGGTGGAAGCGGCCCGGGCCGGCGAGCAGGGCCGGGGCTTTGCGGTGGTGGCCGGTGAAGTGCGCAGCCTGGCCGGGCGCAGCGCCGAAGCCGCCAAGGAAATCAAGGCCCTGATCACCGCCAGCGTGGAGCGCGTGGAACAAGGCACGGCCCTGGTGGACAAGGCGGGGGCCACGATGACCGAAGTGGTCAGCTCCATCCGCCGGGTGACGGACATCATGGGAGAGATCAGCGCGGCCAGCAGCGAGCAAAGCGCGGGCGTGGGCCAGGTGGGCGAAGCCGTCACGCAGATGGACCAGGCCACGCAGCAGAACGCGGCGCTGGTGGAAGAAATGGCGGCCGCGGCGAGCGCACTGAACGCGCAGGCGGGCGACCTGGTGAACGCGGTGGCGGTGTTCAAGCTGGAGGCGGGGGCGCAGCAGCGCAGCGCGGCCCCGCCATCGACATCCTCATCGTCATCGTCATCGTCATCGTCATCGACACCACCAGCGCGCCATTACACCGCTGCGCCCGCCGCTGCGCGCAAGGCCCTGTCGACCCCGGCACCCCACCTGGCTGCACACAGCGCCCGCACGTCAGCCAAGCCCGCAGGCGCCGCACCTGGGAGCAAGGCAGCTGCAGCCAGCCTGCCGGCGCCCAGGCAGGCCGTCAAACCAGCGGCCACACCTGCGGCAGCACCGGCCAAGGCCGCTGCGTCTCCCAGGGCGCCCGCCCCGGCAGCGGGTGGAGACGATGACTGGGAAAGCTTCTGACGACACGCATCCCACGAGGTTAAGGTTAAAAAACGGCGCTACCGCTCGCTGGATAAGCGGTAGAAGCTATTCAATTGATAGCATCGCAAGGTGCCCACTCAGACGTCTGAGTGGGCACCTTGCGCCTGCCTGAAGCGGCCTGGCTTGCCGGGCCAGCATTTTGCCCGCCGCCCTGGCATGCCCAGCCAAGGCGCTCAGGCCCACGCCGCGCGTACGTTCCGCCCGCCATGGCTGGATGATTTATCGCGCGCAAATGTACGCAAACGTAACGGAACGCGCTATGCTCGAAGGGCAGTTCCGCCCCCATCTCTCTCGGCTGAGGCCGCGGCTGCGGTCCTTGGATGCGCTGGTCTGTTGCCGGGAGTTCTTTCATGGCTCATGGCGTTGGCTCTGCAAGTGCGCCCGGCTTTGCGGGCCGTGCTGCCGGCAGCCCTCCTGGCGCGCATCGTGCATGTCCTCTTGTGCCCCCTTCCACGTCGATGTTCCCCGGGTGTTCGCCACCGGGGCGCAGACCGGTGTGGTCGTGGCGCATGCCGTTGCCGCCCTTCCTTGTTTCTTTTTTTCTTTCTATTTGGTCATTACTCCAGGAGCACTGCCATGAGCCAGTTCAAGATATCCACGCGCCTAGCCGGCCTGCTCACGGCCCTGTGCCTGCTCGTTTTGCTGGTGGGCGCGGCGGGGTTGTTTGGCATGGGGCAATCGAATGCCGGACTCAAGTCCGTCTACGACGACCGGGTGGTGCCCCTCAAGCAGATCAAGGTGGTGGCAGACATGTATGCCGTCAACGTGGTCGATGCGGCGCACAAGGTGCGTGACGGGGCCATGACGCCCGCCCAGGGCCTGCAGTCGGTGGCCGATGCACGCAAGGCCATCGAGTCCAACTGGAAGGCCTACCTGGCAACCCAGCTCGTGCCCGAGGAAACGAAGCTCGTCGAGCGCTTCAAGCCCTTGCAGGTCAAAGCCGAGGCGGCGGCCGATGCGCTCAACGGGCATTTCAGGTCGGCCGACATGGCCGCGCTCACCGCGTTCGCCGCCAAGGAGATGTACCCCGCCATCGACCCGCTGCAGGACGTGCTGGGCCAGCTGATGCAGGTGCAGCTCGACCGCGCCAAGGCCGAGTACGACCGGGCCGACGCGAGTTTTCAGACCATCCGCGCGACGGCCCTCACCGCCGTGGTGCTGGGCATTGCGCTGGCGGTGCTGATGGGCGGGGCGATGATCCGGCAGATCTCGCGGTCGCTGGACAACGCGGTGCAGATCACGGATTCGGTCGCGCAGGGTGACCTCACGGTGCCGATCCATGCGCGTGGCAAGGACGAGATCGCGCAACTGCTGGGCGGCCTGACGGCCATGCGCGACAACCTGGCGCACGTGGTATCCGGCGTGCGCGGCAATGCGCAGGGCGTGGCCTCGGCCAGCGCAGAGATCGCCTCGGGCAACAACGACCTGTCCATCCGCACCGAACAGCAGGCCAGCGCGCTGCAGGAGACGGCAGCGTCGATGGAAGAGCTCAGCTCCACCGTCAAGCAGAACGCCGACAACGCGCGCCAGGCGAACCAGCTGGCCATGAGCGCATCGACCGTGGCAGGGCAGGGGGGCGAGGTCGTGGCCGAAGTGGTGGAGACCATGAAGGGCATCAACGACAGCAGCAAGAAGATCGCGGACATCATCAGCGTGATCGACGGTATCGCCTTCCAGACCAACATCCTGGCGCTGAACGCGGCGGTGGAAGCGGCCCGCGCCGGAGAGCAGGGCCGGGGCTTTGCGGTGGTGGCCGGTGAAGTGCGCAGCCTGGCTGGCCGCAGCGCCGAAGCCGCCAAGGAGATCAAGGCCCTGATCACCGCCAGCGTCGAGCGCGTGGAGCAAGGCTCCGTGCTGGTGGACAAAGCCGGCGTGACGATGACCGAGGTCGTGTCGTCCATCCGCCGCGTGACTGACATCATGGGCGAGATCAGCGCCGCCAGCAGCGAGCAGAGCACGGGCGTGTCGCAAGTCGGCGAGGCCGTCACGCAGATGGACCAGGTCACGCAGCAAAACGCCGCCCTGGTGGAAGAAATGGCCGCTGCAGCCAGCAGCCTGAACCACCAGGCGCAAGCCCTCGTCGGCGCTGTGGAGGTGTTCAAGCTCTCGGCCGATCAGTCGCAGCCGCCCGCAGCCGCCCAGGCGGTGCGCACGGCCAGCTCCCGAGCCAAACTGGCTTCCGCGCCGTCGCCCAAGCGGGTACCCACCCCCGCCCACCGCCCAGGCTCCGGCAAGCCACCCGCTACTCAGGCTACTCAGGCAACCCAGCCAGCCAAGGCCCCCGGCGCCCGGCCACCGGCCATTGCGGTGAACAAGCCGAAGGCGCCAGCACCCCAGGCGGTGGCGGCGGGGGCCGAGGATGACTGGGAGAGCTTTTGAGCGGCCACTGTGAGCCGAAGATGCCAAGACTGGCGCAACTGCAAGGCTGCATCCCGAGAAATCGCCCTCCAGGCAACCGCAATGGTTGGAACGCAAACGGTGCGAGCACCCCATTGTGAGTTGGTGCAGCACGGCAGGCCCGGCGCGGGGTCCTGGGTGTGGTCGACTCTGGTGGATGGCACCGTGGGCACAGGTAGCGCCGGGCGCCTGGGCCCAGGTTGCGCGTTGACATGCGCATCGGGAAACCTGGAATCGAAACGCCGCCAGCAAAAAGCCACCCGAGGGTGGCTTTTGCGTTTCAAGCTGTACGTGAACTTGCCATGGTGGAGAGAGTCATCACCAAAGAAAAAACCCTAAGTGATTCAATCACTTAGGGTTGCATATGGCGGAGAGGGCGGGATTCGAACCCGCGGTGGGGATTAGCCCACACACGCTTTCCAGGCGTGCGACTTAAACCGCTCATCCACCTCTCCGAAGCCCACGATTGTAGCAGTGGTTTGGAGCGTTTTTGCCGTCGATCGATGGATCGGCGGTTTTTAGTGCGCAGCCCGGGCTGCGTGCAGGGCTGATTCCATGGCGGAGCCTGCCTGTGCGGCGGCGTCGCTGGCCTCGACGCGGTTGCGGCCTGCGTGTTTGCCGCGGTACAGCGCTGCATCGGCTTCCTGCAGGGCGCGGTCCAGCTCCTGCGGGGCGGCAAAGTCGGCGGAGATGCCGATGGTCACGGTGCAGCGGATGGGGCTGCCTGGGGCCGTGGCGGCTGCAACGTCGCTGTTCTCGATGGCGGTGCGTGCGCGGCTTGCCAGGCGCAGAGCGCCCTCTGCGTCGGTGTCCAGGCAGATGACGACGAATTCCTCTCCCCCCAGGCGGCAGGTGAGGTCGCCCTGCCGGGCGGTGTCGCGCAGCAGATCGGCCACGTGGCACAGCACGGTGTCGCCGACCTGGTGGCCGTGGCTGTCGTTGATGCGCTTGAAATGGTCGATGTCCACGATCAGCAGGTGCGCAGGGCCCGCCTTGCGGGAGCGCAAGTGCGCCTGCAACCCGTCGAGCAGGCCGCGGCGGTTGAGCAGCCGCGTCAGCGGGTCGTGGGCGGCGGTCGCCCGCAGTTCCTCGGTGAGCCTGCGCAGCACCAGCCAGATGATGGACGGTGCCAGCACGGTCGCCAGAAACGACATGTACAGGTAGAACACGGTCTGGAAACGGCTGTCCATGTCCAGGGCTTCCAGTCCGTTCTGGAGAATGAACACGAACTTCATCGCGTTCAGCGCGAAGATGCCGCCAATCAGGGCGGCGAACAGCACCATTTCCACGCG
This sequence comes from Acidovorax sp. NPDC077693, assembly GCF_044542805.1. Lineage (NCBI taxonomy): Bacteria > Pseudomonadati > Pseudomonadota > Betaproteobacteria > Burkholderiales > Comamonadaceae > Acidovorax > Acidovorax sp. NPDC077693. Next base: position 29,966 of record NZ_JBITVD010000020.1, read on the forward strand.
CAGGTCTTTGGCAAAGCTGCGGGCGCCCTGTATCACGGTGGCCGTCATCGCCGCAAAGAGCAGAGCAGATGCGCCCGCCAGCATGGCGTACCGCGCTGCCGTTCCGAGCGTCCATTGCGCCACCACCTGCGCGGCGGTGTAGGCCACCGCCAGGGTGAGCAGGGGGCGCCACAGAGGTGCGGCGCGGCCAAAGAACCGCATGGCACCCACCGCGTAGACGGCCGGTGCGCACAGGGTCAGCGTATGGTTGACCACGCTCATCGCGTTCCACCCTGGCGCGCCGCCCGCCAGCTGCAGCACGTACGCGCAGCCCAGCAGGAAGTTGCCGATGGCGAACACTTCCATCCCCATCTTCCTGCCATGCAGGCGGGTGCTGATCAGCAGGAACATGGCGCCAAAGCACAGCAGGTGCACGCACAGCATGCCGACGATGAGGGTGGCGCCCATGGGTTCTTGCACGTGAAGGTGTCTGGGTGGGGGCGAAATGGCCGCTCATCCTAGCCGACGCCGTGGCCGCTTGACGCCTTGGCGCCTTGGCGCACCGTCGGCGCTGATCGCCCAGCGAAGGAATCGGGCCCGTGGCCGGCGGCAGGGCCCGTGTCCATGCCCAGAGTCAAAAAAAGAACCGGCTCCGGACGCGGGGCTGGTGCCCTGCAGCGTGTCCGGTGAGCCGGCAAGGTGGCGTGACCGGCGCCGATGGAGCCGGTTTGCCTGGCGGTGTCAGAGGCGCGGCGTGCTGGTGGTGGTTTGCACCATCTTCATCGCCGAGGCGATGAGCGCCGAGACTTCGGTCATGTTGCTGGGCACGATGAGGGTCGTGGTCGCATCCGATGCCACCTGGCTGTAGGCCTCGACGGCTTTTTCGGCCACCTTGAGCTGCACGGCCTGCTCGCCGCCCGGCTGGCGGATGGCGGACGCGACGCGTTCGATGGCCTGTGCATTGGCTTCGGCCACGGCCTTGATGGATTCGGCCTCGCCCTGCGCCTTGTTGATGACGGCCTGCTTTTCGCCTTCGGAGCGGGCGATGAAGGCCTCACGTTCACCCGTGGCGATGTTGATCTGCTCCTGGCGGCGGCCTTCGGACGCTGCGATGAGCGCGCGCTTTTCGCGCTCGGCGGTGATCTGGGCCTGCATGGCGTGCAGGATTTCCTTAGGGGGCGTCAGGTCCTTGATCTCGTAGCGCAGCACCTTCACGCCCCAGTTCAGCGCGGCCTCGTCGATGGCCTGCACGATCTGTGCATTGATGATGTCGCGTTCCTCGAAGGTCTTGTCCAGCTCCAGCTTGCCGATCACGGACCGCAGGGAGGTCTGCGCCAGCTGGGTGACGGCCATGATGTAGTTGCTCGACCCGTAGCTCGCGCGCATGGGGTCGGTGACCTGGAAGTACAGGATACCGTCCACCTGCAGCTGCGTGTTGTCGCGCGTGATGCAGATCTGGCTGGGTACGTCGAGCGGGATTTCCTTCAGGCTGTGCTTGTAGGCGACCTTGTCGATGAAGGGCACCAGCAGGTTCAGGCCGGGCGCCAGCGTGCCCGCATATTTGCCCAGGCGCTCCTTGACCCAGGCGTTCTGCTGGGGCACGACCTTGACGGAGCGCGCGATGAAGATCACGGCGATGATGAGTATGACGACGGCAACGGCAAGTTCCATGGGACAGCCTTTCTGGATGGTGAATGAACAGGAGAGACGGAAAAACGGGCAGCCGCAATGCGGGCCGGGGCCGGCTTACAGCGGGTCCACCAGCAGGCGGTTGCCCACGAGCTCAGCGACGCGGTGCATGCCGGTCGACGGGGTGATGCCGGGGCGGTGGATGGCCGTCCACTGCGCGCCGCGGTACTTGACGGTGGTGGTGCCGTCGATGTTCCAGCTGTCGATGAGCACCGTCTCGCCCACGTCCATGTTCACGCTGCGGTCCGCACGTGCAGACGGGTCCCCGGGGCGCCGCTTCTTGAGCTGGTAGGACGCCACGACGGCGCCACCGCCCACGACCGCAGCCGCCACGATCTGCAATGCGAACGACAGCCCCAGGTGCGCGCCCAGGGCCGCTGCAGCCAGGCCGACGGCCACCATGAGCAGATAGAAAGTGCCGGTGAGCAGTTCTGCCACGACCAGTGCCCCTGCTGCCAGCCACCAGATGGTGGATTCCTCCATAGCGAACCTCCTCGTTGTGGTTGTGTTTGTTGCACCACATTCTGGGTCAAAAGCATGGCAGTTCAAAGGCGCGTCAACGTTATTCCTTACACTTCGCGCCTATTTCGTTTTTTGGCCGGCAGGGCACGGTTGCACGGAGGCTGCGCATGAAGTTTCGTTTTCCCATCATCATCATCGATGAGGACTATCGTTCCGAGAACACCTCGGGCCTGGGCATTCGCGCGCTGGCGCAGGCCATCGAGGCCGAGGGTTTCGAGGTCGTGGGGGTCACCAGCTACGGTGACCTGTCGCAGTTCGCGCAGCAGCAAAGCCGCGCCAGTGCGTTCATCCTGTCCATCGACGATGAGGAATTCACCGTCGGCGAGGGGCTGGACCCCATCGTGCTGAGCCTGCGCAACTTCATTGGCGAAGTGCGCCGCAAGAACACCGAAGTGCCGATCTACGTGCACGGCGAGACCAAGACCAGCCGCCACCTGCCCAACGACATCCTGCGCGAGCTGCACGGCTTCATCCACATGTTCGAGGACACCCCCGAATTCGTGGCGCGCCACATCATCCGCGAGGCCAAGAGCTACCTGGAGAGCGTGCAGCCGCCGTTCTTCAAGGCGCTGCTCGACTACGCCGAAGACGGCTCGTACAGCTGGCACTGCCCCGGGCATTCGGGCGGCGTGGCCTTCCTGAAAAGCCCCGTGGGCCAGATGTACCACCAGTTCTACGGCGAGAACATGCTGCGCGCCGACGTCTGCAACGCGGTGGAAGAACTGGGCCAACTGCTGGACCACAACGGCGCCATCGGCGAATCTGAGCGCAACGCCGCGCGCATCTTCAATGCCGACCACTGCTTCTTCGTGACCAATGGCACGTCCACATCCAACAAGATGGTGTGGCACCACACCGTGGCCCCGGGCGACGTGGTGGTGGTGGACCGCAACTGCCACAAGTCCATCCTGCACAGCATCATCATGACCGGGGCCATCCCCGTGTTCATGAAGCCCACGCGCAACCACTTCGGCATCATCGGCCCCATCCCGCAAAGCGAGTTCGAGCCGGCAGCCATCCAGGCCAAGATCAAGGCCAACCCGCTGCTCAAGGGCGTGGACGCCAAGAAGGTCAAGCCGCGCGTGCTCACGCTCACGCAGTCCACCTACGACGGCGTGCTGTACAACACCGAGACCATCAAGGGCATGCTCGACGGCTACGTCGACAACCTGCACTTCGACGAGGCCTGGCTGCCGCACGCGGCCTTCCACCCGTTCTACGGCACCTACCACGCCATGGGCAAGAAGCGCACGCGCCCCAAGCACTCGGTGACCTACGCCACGCAGTCCATCCACAAGCTCCTGGCCGGTATCAGCCAGGCCAGCCATGTGCTGGTGCAGGACTCGCAGACCACCAAGCTGGACCGCCACCTCTTCAACGAGGCCTACCTGATGCACACCAGCACCAGCCCGCAGTACAGCATCATCGCCAGCTGCGATGTGGCCGCTGCCATGATGGAGCCGCCCGGCGGCACCGCGCTGGTGGAAGAAAGCATCCTGGAGGCCCTGGACTTTCGCCGCGCCATGCGCCAGATCGAGCATGACTTCGGCAAGAACGACTGGTGGTTCAAGGTCTGGGGCCCGGACAAGCTGGTGGACGAGGGCATCGGCCGGGCCGAGGACTGGATCATCCGCAGCGATGCCAAGGGCAAGAAGGCCGGCACCAAGTGGCACGGCTTCGGCCAGCTGGCCGACGGCTTCAACATGCTGGACCCGATCAAGTCCACCATCGTCACGCCGGGCCTGAACCTGGACGGCAAGTTCGACAAGAAGGGCATCCCCGCGTCCATCGTCACCAAGTACCTGGCCGAGCACGGCGTGGTGGTGGAGAAGACCGGCCTGTACAGCTTCTTCGTGATGTTCACCATCGGCATCACCAAGGGCCGCTGGAACACGCTGCTCACGGCGCTGCAGCAGTTCAAGGACGACTACGAGAAGAACCAGCCCATGTGGCGCATCCTTCCGGAGTTCTGCCAGCAGCACAAGCGCTACGAGCGCATGGGCCTGCAGGACCTGTGCCAGCACGTGCACGAGATGTACGCCAAGTACGACATCGCGCGCCTGACCACCGAGATGTACCTATCGGACCTGACGCCCGCCATGAAGCCGTCGGATGCGTACGCGCACATCGCGCACCGCAAGACCGAGCGCGTGGAGATCGATGCACTCGAAGGCCGCATCACCGTCGGCCTGGTCACGCCGTACCCACCGGGCATTCCGCTGCTGATCCCGGGCGAGGTCTTCAACAAGAAGATCGTGGACTACCTCAAGTTCGCGCGTGAATTCGCCAAGCTGTGCCCCGGCTTCGAGACCGACATCCACGGCCTGGTCGAGGTGGAGGACGAGAACGGACAGGTGCGCTACTACGCCGACTGCGTGGCCGACGAGAAGACCACCAAGAACCCCAAGCCCTTGGCCACGGCCAAGAACCTGGTGCAGGTGGGTGGCGACGGCCCCTACGGACGCACGATCTGATCTGGCGCTCCACCTGCTGCAAGGTTGAACCGCTGAAACGGTGACCGGCTACGCACCTGCCGGTGCCAAGGCCGCTCACCCCCTCATCGCCCCCCGGCCCACGCCGCGGGGCGATTTTTTTTTGTATCCGCGCTGTTGCAAATCTTTTTGAATCCGGCGGGCCAGGCCCGGCGTATTGACTGGTAGCCGCGTGCATTTCATGCGGTGTGAGACACCCCCTTTCATACTTTCAGGAGATCCCCATGCGCACTTCTTTCAATGCCCGTATCGCTGCCGGTCTGTTCGTTGCCTTGTCTGCCGGTGCAGTGCCTGCGTTCGCTGCCGATGTCATGGTGGGCGGCGCCCCCATGCTGGCCAGCAAGGACATCATCGACAACGCGGTGAACTCCAAGGACCACACCACGCTGGTCGCTGCCGTGAAGGCCGCCGGGCTGGTGGAGACGCTCAAGGGACCAGGTCCCTTCACCGTGTTCGCACCCACCAACGCCGCCTTTGCCGCGCTGCCCGCCGGCACGGTCGACACCCTGCTCAAGCCAGAAAACAAGCCCACGCTGACCAAGGTGCTGACCTACCACGTGGTGGCTGGCAAGTGGGACGCCGCAGCACTGTCCAAGATGATTGCCGACGGCAAGGGCATGGCCAGCATCAAGACCGTGGCGGGCGGCACGCTCACCGCCAAGGCCAGCGGCAAGGCCATCATGCTGACCGATGAAAAGGGTGGCACGGCCAATGTGACCATCGCCGACGTGTACCAGTCCAACGGCGTGATCCACGTGGTGGACAAGGTCCTGCTGCCCAACTGATCGCTGATCCTTTCGTGAGCCTCTGAGGACACGAAGGACCCCCAGGCGCCACGCCGTGCAGTGATGTGCGGCGTGGCGTTGTGCTTTCAGTGGCGACAGTGGCCTCAGCGGCTCGGCGGCAGGTCGTCGCGCACGCGCACGAAGCTGGCAAAGCGCGGGAGCCCACCGTCGTGCGTACCGCGAAACCGGTAGGTGACCCAGCTGCCGATGGGCGGCGGATCGGCCCGCTGCGCGTCGCTGAACCCGGCGCCCAGTTTGAATCGCTGCCCTGATGGCATCTCGACCAGCAGCGCGCCCAGGCGGCCCTCCAGACGGCCCTTGCCGGGCACATGGGCCACCACACGGGCTTCGGTGTCCTCGTGGGTCTTGACCTTGACGAGGTCATCGCTGCGCCCGCCCTGGTACAGCGAAGCGCCCCGGTGCAGCATCAGGCCTTCGCCGCCCGCGCGCACCGTGCGCTGCAGCAGCGCCTGCAGTGCGGCGTCCGTCGCCACGCGGTGCTGCTGCACGGCCTGCACCCAGGGCTGGCCGATGGTTGCGACCACGGCATTGAGTGCGGGAATGCGGTCGTCGAAGGTGCCGGGGCTTTGCGGCAGGTCGAACACCATGAACCGCATCTGCCGCCACGCGGCATCGTCGGCATGCTGCTGCCGGGTGGTGGACTGCGCATGGGCAAAGCGCCCGCGCCCGGCCCACAGCTCGCCATCGATCGGCGTGTCGGGCCAGCCTGCGGTGAACCACGCCGGCGCAGCCACCGTCTCGCCACCGCGGGTGCGCAGCGTGCGGCCATCCCAGTAGCCACGCACGCCGTCGTACTTTTCGCTGACCCAGTAGTCCGCCAGGGGCATGCCCGGGCGGTACACGTTGGCCAGCAGCAGCGCCGGTGCGTCGCCTGCGCGGGCGGGCGCACCGATGGCGGTGGCTGTGCCCGCCAAGGCCAGCCAGGCCAGCCAACGTCTGCGAAGCATTTGCTATTGAATTGATAGCTGCTACCGCTTGACTATCCAGCGGTAGCGCTTGTTTTTGCTTGAAGACCCGTGGTCAGGTCTGAGCCAATCAGACCTGGTCGGCGCTCAGGCCCGCGGTCTGGCTGAAGCCGCCGTCCACGTAGGTGATCTCGGCGGTCAGGCCCGAGGCCAGGTCGGACAGCATGAAAGCGGCCACGTTGCCCACGTCCTCGATCGTCACGTTGCGGCGCAGGGGCGATGCGTCGGCCACGCGGGACAGCAGCTTGCCGAAGTCCTTGATGCCGCTGGCCGCCAGCGTCTTGATGGGGCCGGCGCTGATGCCGTTGGCGCGGATGGCGCGGCCGTCTTCGGTGCGGCCCACGGCTTCTGCCAGGTAGCGCACGCTGGCTTCCAGGCTGGCCTTGGCCAGGCCCATGGTGTTGTAGTTGGGGATGGAACGCAGCGCGCCCAGGTACGACAGCGTGAGCAGCGACGACTTGTCGTTCAGGTAGGGCAGGGCGGCCTTGGCCATGGCCGGAAAGCTGTACGCGCTGATGTCGTGCGCGATGCGAAAGCCTTCGCGCGACAGGCCTTCAAGAAAGTTGCCCGCAATGGCCTCGCGCGGTGCGAAGCCGATGCTGTGCACGAAGCCGTCGAACTTCGGCCAGGTCTGCGCCAGATCGGCGAACATGCGCTCGATCTGCTCGTCGCTGGCCACGTCGCAGTCAAAGATCAACTTGGAGTCGAACTCGGCGGCAAAGTCGGTGATGCGGTCCTTGAAGCGCTCGCCCACATAGCTGAAGGCCAGTTCGGCGCCTTGTGCGTGGCAGGCCTTGGCGATGCCGTAGGCGATGGAGCGGTTGGACAGCACGCCCGTGATGAGCAGCTTCTTGCCGGTCAGAAAACCCATTGTTGTTCTCCTGTGGAATGCGTGAAAAAAGAGGGCGCCCTGGTGCCACCGGACGGGTCTCCGGGGAATACCCACAGCCTGTGCGGCGGCAGGGCCGACGTAGTGCAGAATTGTCGCATGCGGTTTTGGCTCACTTTCTTGCTGACGGTATGCGCGGCTCCGGCCTGGGCTGCCCACGGCTATGCGCTGTGGGGGGACCTCAAGTACCCCGAGGGCTTCTCACATTTCGACTACGTGAACCCCGACGCCCCCAAGGGCGGCGAGCTGCGCATGGTGAGCAACCTGCGCTACTCCACCTTCGACAAGTACAACCCCTTCACCATGAAGGGCTCGGTACCCGCGTACCTGAGCGAGCTCATCTTCGAATCCCTGCTCACCGGCTCCATGGACGAGACCGCCTCGGCTTATGGTCTGCTGGCCGAAGACGTGCAGGTGGCCGACGACCGGCTCAGCGCCACCTTCCGCCTGCGGGCCGAGGCACGCTTTCACAATGGCGACACGGTGGAGGCCGCGGACGTCAAGCACAGCTACGACATGCTGATCAGCCCGCAGGCGTCGCCCAGCTACGCCACGCTGCTGCAGGAAGTGGCCGGCGTCGACGTGCTGGACAAGCGCACCGTGCGCTTTCGCTTCAAGCAGCCCAACCGCGAGCTGCCGCTCACCGTGGGCAGCCTGCCGGTCTTCAGCCGGGCCTGGGGGCGCGGCCCGGACGGCAAGGCCAAGCCGTTCGACCAGATCGTGACCGACATACCGATCGGCAGCGGCGCGTACCGCATCGGCGATGTGAAGTTCGGGCGCGATGTCACCTACCAGCGGGACACGCAGTACTGGGGCCGTGATCTCAATGTCAACCGGGGTGCGCACAACTTCGACCGCATCACTGTCAAGATCTACAAGGACAACACCGCGCGCCTGGAGGCCATGAAGGCCGGTGAGTTCGACTTCATGACCATCTATTCAGCCGGCGACTGGGCCCGCCGCATCGACGGCAAGCTCTTCAAGCAGGGCGTGCTGGTCAAGAAGGACATGAAGCACCGCCTGCCCTCGGGCTTTCAGAGCTACGTGCTCAACACCCGCCGCCCGCTGCTGCAGGATGTGCGCGTGCGCGAGGCGCTGGGCCTGGCCATCGACTACGAGTGGATGAACCGCCAGATGTTCTATGGCGGCTATCCCCGCGTGAAGGACCTGTTCGGCAACACCAGTTGCCAGGCCAAGGGCACGCCCGGGCCAGAGGAGTTGGCGTTGCTCGAACGTTGGCGCGGCAAGGTGCCCGACACGGTGTTCGGCCCCATGTACACGCCGCCCAGCACCGAGGGCGAGGGCCATTCGCTGCGCGACAACCTGCGCCGCGCGCGGCAACTGCTGGTCGATGCGGGCTGGACCTACCGCGACGGCGCGCTGCGCAATGCCGAGGGCAAGGCGATGGAGATCGAGTTCCTGGACAGCAAGGAAGCCGGCGCCCGTACCGTGACCCCATGGATTCGCAATCTGGAGAAGCTCGGCATCACGCTGCGTTTCACCACGGTGGACTTTGCGCTGTACCTGCAGCGCCTGGACAAGTTCGACTTCGACATGATCAGCCTGGCCTACCCGGGTACCTACAACCCCGGCCAGGCGATGAAAGAGCTGTTCGGCAGCCAGGGCGTGAAGGTCGAAGGCTCCAGCAACCACGCGGGGGTGAACAGCCCGGCGGTGGATGCCCTGGTGACCGCGCTCACCCGCGCCACCAGCCAGGCCGAGATGCTGCCCGCCTGCCGTGCGCTTGACCGCGTGATCATGCACAGTCACTACCTCATCCCGCAGTGGACGCTCGAGTCGCACCGGGTGGTCTACAACCAGAAGCGCCTGGCCTACAAGGAACCGATGCCCCCCTACGCCAAGGCGGAAGAGTGGTTGATGTTCTCGTGGTGGACAAAGCCGTGAACGAGCGCTCGCCCGATTCGCTGCCCACCCGCGGACTGCCTTTGCCTATGCCTTTGCCTTTGCCTTTGCCCGTGCGCGGTGCCCCGTTTCATCGATAACCGAACATGCTCGCCTACATCGCCAAACGCCTGTTGTTGATGCTGCCCACGTTGCTGGGGGTGCTGCTGTTGACCTTTGCGGTGATCCAGTTCGTGCCGGGCGGGCCGGTGGAGCAGTACCTGGCGGAAGCACGTACCGCTGGTGGCAAGGGCGGCGTGGAATCCGGCGGCATGGCCTACCGTGGCGACCAGGGCGTGGACCCCAAGCGGCTGGAGCAGATCAAGGCGCTGTACGGGTTCGACAAGCCCGCGCACGAGCGGTTCTTTCAGATGCTGGGCCAGTTTGCGCGGTTCGACCTGGGCAAGAGCTTTTTCCAGAACAAGGACGTGTGGAGCCTGGTGAAAGAAAAACTGCCGGTGTCCATCAGCCTGGGCCTGTGGACCTTTTTCATCAGCTACCTGGTGGCCGTGCCGCTGGGCGTGGCCAAGGCCGTGCGGGCGGGCTCGCGGTTCGATCTGATCACCACGCTGCTCGTGCTGGTGGGCTACGCGATACCGGGCTTCGTGCTGGGCGTGGCGCTGCTCGTGATCTTCGGGGGGCAATTGCAGTGGTTTCCCCTGCGCGGGCTGACCTCGTCCAACTGGGACGAACTCAGCTGGGGTGCGCGCATCGTCGACTACCTGTGGCACATCACGCTGCCTGTCACGGCAATGGTGCTGGGCAGTTTCGCGGTCACGGCCATGCTGACCAAGAACGCGTTCCTGGAAGAGATTCGCAAGCAGTACGTGCTCACGGCCCGCGCCAAGGGGCTGAGCGAGCGTCAGGTGCTGTGGAAGCACGTGTTTCGCAACGCTTTGATTCCCATCGTCACCGGCTTTCCGGCGGCGTTCATCGGCGCGTTTTTCACAGGCTCGCTGCTCATCGAGACGCTGTTCTCGCTCGACGGCCTGGGCCTGCTCAGCTACGAAAGCGTGATCCGCCGGGACTACCCCGTCGTGCTGGGCACGCTGTATCTCTTCACCCTGATCGGCCTGGTGACCAAGCTCGTCAGCGACCTGTGCTACGTGTGGGTGGACCCGCGCGTGAAGTTTGATTGACCCCCGCCACGGCATGAGCACCGCTTCTTCTTCGCCATCGCCTTCGCTGTCTCCATCTCGCCGGGCCTGGCTGCGCTTCAAGCGCAACCGGCTGGGCTACTGGAGCCTGCTGATCTTCAGCACGCTGGTGCTCGTCAGCCTGTGTGCCGAGCTGATCAGCAACGACAAGCCGATCATCGTGCGCTACGAGGGGCAGACGTACTTCCCCATGCTCAAGGACTACCCCGAGACCACCTTCGGCGGAGACTTCGAGACGCCGACCGACTACCTTGATCCGTTCATCAAGGAGCGGCTGAGCCAGGGCAGCAACTGGGCGGTCTACACGCTCAACACCTACGGTCCCAACACCCTCAACTACTTCGCCAAGTCCCCCAACCCTTCGGCGCCCACCACCGACAACTGGCTGGGCACCGACGACCGGGGCCGCGACCTGCTGGCGCAGTTGCTGTACGGCTTTCGGGTGAGCGTGCTGTTCGGCCTGGCGCTCACCGTCACGGGGGTGCTGCTGGGGGTGCTCACCGGCGCGATCCAGGGCTTCTTCGGCGGCAAGGTGGACCTGGCGTTCCAGCGCTTCATCGAGATCTGGGGCTCCATGCCCGAGCTGTACCTGCTCATCATCTTCAGCGCCGTGTTCGCGCCCAGCGTGTCGCTGCTGCTCATCCTGCTGTCGCTGTTCGGCTGGATGGGCCTGTCGGACTACGTGCGCGCCGAGTTCCTGCGCAACCGCCAACTCGACTACGTGAAGGCCGCACGCGCCCTGGGCGTGGGCAACGGCCAGATCATCTGGCGCCACATCCTGCCCAACAGCATGACGCCGGTGGTGACCTTCCTGCCGTTTCGCATGAGTGCGGCCATCCTGGCGCTGACCTCGCTCGACTTCCTGGGCCTGGGCGTGCCGCCCGGCACACCGTCGCTGGGCGAGTTGCTGAGCCAGGGCAAGAACAGCATCGATGCGTGGTGGATCTCGCTGTCCACCTTCGCCGTGCTGGTGACCACTTTGCTGCTGCTCACCTTCATGGGTGACGCGTTGCGGGATGCTCTCGACCCCCGAAAGGCCGACCAATGAACGCCTCCACGCCCGGCACTGGTGGCTCATCACCGTCATCGCGCGGCAACGCTGCTGCAGCCCCCCTGCTCGACGTGCGCGACCTGCACGTGCGCTTCGGCGCCAAGGAAGTCGTGCGCGGCGTCAGCTTCACCATCGCCCCTGGCGAGAAGCTCGCGCTGGTCGGCGAATCCGGTTCTGGCAAGACCATCACCGCGCTCAGCCTGCTGCGTCTGGCGGGCAACGCTGCCATCACCGGGCAGGCCCATCTGCGCGGGCAGCGCGACCTGCTGGCGCTGACCGAGCGCGAGATGCGCGGCGTGCGCGGCGGCGAGATCGCCATGGTGTTCCAGGAACCCATGACCGCGCTCAATCCGCTGATGACCATCGGCGTTCAGATCGCCGAGATATTGCAGCTCAAGAAGGGCCTCACGGGCGCGCAGTGCGCCCAGGCCGCCATCGAGCTGCTGGCCAAGACCGGCATCCCCGAGCCCGCGCGGCGCGCCAACAGCTTTCCGCACCAGCTCTCGGGCGGGCAGCGCCAGCGCGCCATGATCGCGATGGCGCTGGCCAGCGAGCCGCAACTGCTGCTGGCCGACGAGCCGACCACCGCGCTGGACGTGACCCTGCGCGGCCAGATCCTGGACCTGCTGTCCGACCTGCAGCGAGCCAACGGCATGGCCGTGCTGCTCATCACGCACGACCTGAACCTGGTGCGCCGCTTTGCCGACCGCGTGGCCGTGATGGAGCAGGGCGTGCTGGTAGAGCAGGGGCCCGTGGCCGAAGTGTTCGGCGCGCCGCAGCATGCCTACACCCGCCGCCTGATCGCCAGCCAGCCGCGCCGCGACGTGTCGCCCGCCGATTCGCCGGCCGGCACGCCGCCCGTGGTGCACACGCAGGACCTGCGCGTGGTCTACCCCACGCCGTTGCCGGGCATCCGCGGTTGGTTCAAAAAAGGCGAGTTCGTGGCCGTGCAGGGCGCCACGCTGTCGCTGCTGCCCGGTGAAACGCTGGGCGTGGTGGGCGAGTCTGGTTCCGGCAAGTCGACCCTGGCGCAGGCCATTCTGGGCCTGCTGCCGCACACGGGGCAGCTGCAGGTGGGCGGGCAGGCATGGCAACTGCCCGCCATGCGCAACACGCCCGCCAACCAGCAACTGCGCCGCCGCGTGCAGGTGGTGTTCCAGGACCCGTTCTCATCGCTGTCGCCGCGCCTCACCGTCGAAGAGATTGTGGGCGAGGGCCTCAAGGTGCACGAGCCGGCCCTGAACACCGCCGAGCGGCGCACCCGCGTGGAGGCCGTGCTGTCGGAGGTGGGGCTGACCGAAGCGCAGTACCCCCGCTTGCTCGAGCGCTACCCGCACGAGTTCTCCGGCGGTCAGCGCCAGCGCCTGGCCATTGCCCGCGCGCTCATCGTGCAGCCGCAGGTGCTGGTGCTCGACGAGCCCACCAGCGCGCTCGACGTCACCATCCAGCAGCAGGTGCTGGGCCTGCTGCAACGGCTGCAAAAGGAGAAGGGCTTGAGCTACCTGCTCATCACCCACGACGTGGACGTGATCCGCGCCATGGCGCACAACGTTCTGGTGATGAAGGACGGTGCCGTCCTGGAGCACGGCGTGGTGGACCAGGTGCTCGACGCGCCGCAGCACCCCTACACCCAGCGCCTGGTGGCGGCCGCCACGGTGCCCGATGGCGCGTCGGCGTAGAACGCCGCGTTGATGATGTGTTGACGACGCGCTGTGCCTGCTGCCGCTTGTCAATCAAACGGCGGATGCTATTGGAAATGTAGCGTCAGATGCAGGTTGGAAGTGCGGTGCTGTACATCGCTTCTGTGGCAGAGGCTGTTGGCAGGGGTGGTCGGAGTCGGACTGCTTCAAGCTGCCCAATGCAGCCTGGACGTGGATGTCGCGATGCCTCCCGCGCAGCCCACCGTCAACCCAAAGCCGTCACGTCATCACGGCGCGCTTGGCGTGCTGCTCGCCCGCGGCGGGTGCCCACAGGATTTTGCGCACATCGATGCCCATGGTCTGGGCGCGCTCCAGCAGGTGCTCGCGCACATGGCCGGGCAGGGTCGGTGTGCGCGACAAGATCCACAGGTAGTCCTTGCTGGAGCCCACTACCATGGCCCACTGGTAGTTCTCGTCCAGCGCCACCACGTTGTAGCCGCCGTAGAACGGGCCGAAGAACGACACCTTCAACGCCGCCCGCGTGGGCTCGCCCACAAAGCTGGCCGTGCCCTCGGCCTCTTTCCATTCCTTGCGCACCGGGTCATAGCCGCGGTTGACCACCTTCACGGTGTCGTCGTCATTGCGGGTGTAGGTAGCGCTGGTCTGCGTCAGGCCGCGTTCGAACGAATGGTCGATGCGCGCCACCTCATGCCAGTGGCCGGTGTAGCGGTTCACATCGAAACCGGTCACTGGCTGGATGCCCTCCGGGCTGCGTGGCGTGGAGCAGGCCGAGAGCGCCAGCACAGCTAACAGCGCTGCCGCGCCCACGACAAGGGGCCATGGCGACCGGCGGCTGGGAAGTGTGTGGATGGGCATGGTTTTCTCCTGCAAGGTGTATGTAGTGGGGCGCTGCCGATGAAGGTACAAGCTGCAAGGTTGTGCTTTTTTCTACGATGTAATTTAGATTGCGTCTCTAGGCGGCTCATGTAGGTCCAAGCTGGCACGGAATGTCGGCCGTGCCAGCACCTACAGCTACGACGCCAACAGCAACCGCACAGGCAGCACGACGACCGAATCGTTGAGCGCATCCAACCGTAGCGCCAGTCTGAGCGCGACCCTTCCAGGCGGCGCCAACCAGGGCAGCTACAGCCGGACGCGCACAGAAAGCTGGACCTACGACGCGCAAGACCGCCTCACAGGCCACACCACGCCAGAGCGCATCACCACTTGGTAACTGGACGCCGGTGGCAGGCGCATCCAGCAGACCGTAGTGGCCACGGCAGGGGCCACGGGGCCATCCGGCATGACCGACCCATCCTGCGCTTAAGCGTGGAGGAGGTGCGAGAAGCAGGTGAGCAACGCGAACAAACTGTCGCCACTGCGCTCCGGGGCGTAGTCCGCAGTGAAGATCTGCTGGTCACTCCGGGCCATCCGTTTTACGTGCCAGAGCGTGGCTTCGTGAGCGTAGAGGAACTACAGCCAGGAGATGAACTGGTCTCGTTGGCGACACAGACAAGGCTGCCGGTCAAGGTAATCGTGCTGGAAGCACCGCAAGGCACCACGCACAACCTGACGGTAGAGGCAGGTCATACCTTCTTTGTGGGAGGATTGGGCACCTGGGTACATAACGTTGGGCCTTGCAATACGTGTCCAGCTGGAATTCGTGGTAACGCAAGCCCTGCTGATACAAAAAATGTCGGCGGTACATTTTTTGATAACCTCCACTTCCGTAGTAAAGTAGATTTCGATACCTCTTCGTTTCAAGGTAGCACTGGTTTTAAATATAAAGTTATCCAGCGTGAATAACGTGCGATTGGCCCATTATTTGAAGCATCTACTAGATATCATAGTATTCGCAACATTCAGAAAGCGCCGTTGCATCCTCATGGAAGCAATCAAAACCCTGATTTTCCCCTCGGGCGTGGCCCTGGATCATTGCGTGAATCATTTCAACGGGTGGATTCTCCAGAATATTGGAGGTGGAGCGGGAAGCAGGAATTAAAATGAGTAAAATACCTGAAATTGTAAATTCAAAATTAATTGATGCCCGATATGTTAGAAATTATTCTAATTTGGTAGGTAATCAGTTGCGAATGCTTGGGGTTACGCATGAGCTTCTTCAGAGTTTTTATGAGAAATATGTGGGGCCATTTTGGAGTGAGCGAATAGGTTGCGAATTGCTTGATATTGTTGAAGGTGCCGATAATATTTCTGCAATGACCCTCGTTTGTAGGGATGAATTTAATTTTTTTTCAAAATATTTGGTTATTAGTCAGCTTGCGGCGGGTCAGGTAGTAGTTCTTGATACTCACACTGACGAGGTTTATGAGGTTGACTTTGAAGGGGGCGAAAGAATGCTTATGGCTGGCACCCTCAAGCCCCGATGGAATAGCTTCGAGAAGTTCTTAATGGACTACTTTTTTTAGGTGTTGCATGCCAGTCGAGCGGTAGCACTTAAAATACTTTCGGATTTCTTTGCGCACTCTTTAGTAGTTCCGCTAACATTCTCTATCTGGTACTGATTGTGGTCGTTGATATAATGGAGAAATATTATTTTCTCGTAGAGAACCCCCTCGTCAACCGATTGCAACCTGATTTTCCAGCATTCTGCCCATTCAGCAGACCAAGGACGCTGACGGCCACGTTAATCAACTCCGCGAAGGCTGACAGCCTGCTGCACTACAGCCCCTACGCCAGGCCAGCGGCAACGCGGGCACGGGCTTGAGGAGCAACGGCAATGCGTTCGGCAGCTACTACGCGGACCCGGAGGCGGGGCTGCTGTACGCACGGGCGCGGTACTTTGGTCCGATCAGCGGACAGTTTGTGAGCCGGGACCCGGTGGAGGGCGAGGCCAATCTGCCGATCACGTGGGGGGCTTACCAGTATGGTCGGAGCAACCCTTACCGTTATTCCGATTCCAATGGCAAATGCGACAACCACAGCACGCTCGATGACTGTGCGACCGAGATATCGGGTGGATTGGTGGGGAGCATAGGCCTAACCACCTTCAAGGCGATCGAAGGCGTCACTGGTACGCTGCAGTTCACGGCTGACTTTTATCTCGAAGGGTTTGGCAACAAAGCCGCGAAAGAAGAAAACGACAACGCCGCGCATGACCGCCTCACAGGCTCGTACTACGCCAAAGCGCATCACCATCTGGCAACCGGAGCTGGCAACTGCTGCATCTGGCAGACGGTGGTGGCCACGGAAAGGTACGGCCACGGGCCGGGCTGCTGGCCACACTGATGGACTTAAGGCTCGGGCAAGCGCTGCCCCGGGATTGCGCCTGGTCCGGCGCGGATGCTGCCGCTCGACACTATGGCGTGCTGTTCAATTGCCTGCCGCCGTGTCCAAACGTCGCCCCGCCGTACGGCCTTAGCGGCTAGCTTGCTGGCCTTGCTGGAGTAGGCGTAGCATGTGCGGTCCAATGCGGTCATGCTGTTGGTTGGAGTCGGGCAGCCCGCATGCGTGGGATGTTGAACTTGACGCTGACGCTCGATGGGGCACCTCCAACCGCTATGCATTTGGAGGTGCACTGGGCGTCTGTCTTTGTCCGCCACCCGGCGCTCTAGGCCTTCAGACGTAGGTATCGACAGACTCACCTAGCCCGGGTGTGCGGTGCGATGTGGCAGGGCCCGCGTTGGTGCTCGCCGATCCCTCCCTGCCCGCCTTGGCCTGCTGCTGCGCCTGCACCCAGTCCATCTGCTCCTGCTGGCTCTGGCGCTGGATGGCGGCGATCTGCTGCTGCACCATCTGGATCTGCGCCTGCAGCAGCTTGATCTTCTCGGCCTTGGCTTTGGCTTCCATGTTCTGGCCGGCCACGCCGCGCAGTTCGTCGGTCAGCTCGCGCAACTGCTTTTGCAGCTTGTTGATGTTGCTGGCGGCGTTGGCGCTGGATGCTGCGCCCGAGGAAGAGGTGGCACTGGAGATCTGCATGCCGTGTTATCGGCAGATTCGCGCCCATCTCAAGGGGTTTCTTCCGGATGGCCGCGATCCAGGCGCTGCCCGCTGCGCAGCGGTGCGGCAAACCAGTCGCGCAAAAAATCCGCCAGCGCGCGCGTCTTGGCCGACATGTCGCTGCGCGTGGGATAGACCAGCGTGACGTCCGCCGCCGGCAGCGACCATGCGGGCAGCACGCGCAGCAGGCGGCCCGTGGCCATGGGGTCGGCCACGTCCCAGGCAGAGCGCATCAGCACCCCGTGGCCTTCCAGCGCCCAGGTGGTGGCGGCGGCGCCGTCGTTGGTGCTGAGCATGCCGCGCACCTTCACTGTCTCTTGCCGGGCGCCTTGGTGCAGGTGCCAGGTGCCGTAGGTCTCGTCGCTCTCGCGGATCACGATGCACTGGTGCGCCAGAAGGTCGGCCGGCTGCGCGGGCTCGCCGGCCTGGGCCAGGTAGGCGGGCGATGCGCACAGCACGCGCTGGTTGGCCAGCAGTCGGCGGGCGGTCAGGCGCGAGTCGGGCAGGTCGCCAAAACGCACGGCGGCGTCGAAGCCTTGCTCCACCAGATTCACCGGGCGGTCGGTCAGGTGCAATTGCACCTCGACCTCGGGGTAGGCGCGGGCAAAGGCCGACAGCGCCGGCGCAATGTGCACGCGGCCAAAGCCCAGCGTGGCGGCCAGCTTGATCAGCCCCCGGGGCGAGCTGCGGGCGCCGGCCACCGTGCGCTCCAGCGCGTCCAGGTCGGACAGGATGCGCGCGCCGTCGAGCAGGTAGGCCTCGCCCTCGGGCGTCAAGCTCATGCGGCGCGTGGTGCGGTGCAGCAGCCGCACGCCCAGGCGGTGCTCCAGCTGCGCCAGGCGCCGGCTGGCAGCCGGCGGGGTGATGCCCATCTGCTGCGCGGCCGCCGCCAGGCTGCCTTCCTTCATGAGCAGGGCAAAGAAGCGCAGGTCCGAAAAGCCGTCCATGGAGGTGCCTGATTCGTGTGTTGGATGTATGAATGAAGTAATTTTGACGGTATTTATGGCTTTGAACATCACTCCTAAGATCCCAACCACAACAAATACCCGCAGGAGACAAACCCATGACCGCTGCTTTCACCATTCCCCTCCGATCGCGTCGCCTGGCAGCCAGCGCCGCCGCACTGGCCGCGCTGGCCCTGCTGTCGCCCGCCGCGGCCCTGGCGCAATCGGCCGGCTATCCCAACAAGGCGATCAAGCTCGTGGTCCCTTACGCCCCGGGCGGCAGCGCCGACATCGCGGCGCGCCTGGTGACGGACGAATGGGGCAAGGCGCTGGGCGGCTCGCTGTTCATCGAGAACAAGGGCGGCGCAGGTGGCAACATCGGCGTGGACATGGTCGCCAAGGCCGCGGCGGATGGCTACACCATCGGCCTGCAGACCGTGTCCCTGGCCATCAACCCCAGCCTGACGGCCAAGATGCCGTACGACACCCTGAAGGACCTGGCGCCCATCGGCATGGTGGCCAGCTCGCAGCACGTGCTGGTGGTCAACAACGCCTTGCCGGCCAAGACCGTCAAGGAACTGGTGGCGCTGCTCAAGGCGCAGCCGGGCAGGTACTCCTACGGCTCCGCGGGTGCGGGCAGCACCTTCCACATGTCGGCCGAGCTGTTCAAGGCGGTGGCAGGCACGCCCATCGTGCACATCCCGTACCGCGGCGGCGGCCCGGCCATGATCGACACCATGTCGGGCCAAGTGGCGATGAGCTTCCCAGTGCTGTCGGCCGCGCAGCCGCATGTGCAGGCGGGCAAGCTGCGGGCGCTGGGCGTGACCGGCACCCAACGCTCCGCGCTCATGCCCGACGTGCCCACCATTGCCGAGGCCGGCCTGCAGGGCTACGCTTTTGAAACCTGGTTCATCGTGTTCGCTCCGGCGGGCACACCCCGGCCCATCATCGACAAGCTCAACACCACGCTGAACCAGGCATTGAGCACGCCTGCGCTCAAGGAGCGCATGGCCAAGGACGGGTTCGACCCCATTCCATCGACCCCCGAGCAGGCCCGTGCGCGGCTCGAGAAGGAGATGCCGCAGTGGGCCAAGTTGATCAAGGAGCGGGGCATCACTGCCGAATAGGCCCCGCCGCCATTCCAACGACACCATGACCACGACGACTCCGCTTTTCCCTGGCTTCAACGCCCACCGCGTGCCCACGCCCGACGGCCAGCACATCCACGCGCTGGTCGGCGGCACGGGCCCGGGCCTGCTGCTGCTGCACGGCCACCCGCAGACCTCGGCCATCTGGCACAAAGTGGCGCCGGTGCTGGCCCAGCACTTCACGCTGGTGCTCGCGGACCTGCGGGGCTATGGCGACTCGGCCAAACCCGCCGGCGATGCGGAGCATGCGCTCTACAGCAAGCGCACCATGGCCGCCGACATGCTGGCCGTGATGCAGCACCTGGGCCACCCGCGCTTCACCGTGCTGGCCCACGACCGGGGCGCGCGCGTGGCGCACCGCCTGGCGGTGGACCACCCGGCGGCCGTGCAGCGTTTGGCGCTGCTGGACATCGCGCCCACGCTGGCCATGTACGAGCAGACCAGCAACGCCTTTGCCCGCGCCTACTGGCACTGGTTCTTCTTGATCCAGCCCGCGCCGCTGCCCGAGCGGCTGATCGAAGCCGACCCCGCCGCCTATGTGCGCGACGTGATGGGCCGGCGCAGCGCGGGCCTGGCACCGTTCGACCCCCGGGCCCTGGCCGAGTACGTGCGCTGCCTGGGCCTGCCCGGTACTGCCCACGGAATCTGCGAGGACTACCGCGCCGCCGCCGGCATCGACCTGGTGCACGACCGGGCCGATCGCGACGCGGGCTGCCAACTGGCCGTGCCGCTGCTGGCCCTGTGGGGCGAGCAGGGCGTGGTGCACCAGTGCTTTGAGCCGCTCAAGGAGTGGCAGCGCGTGGCGGCCGACGTGCGCGGCCATGCGCTGCCCTGCGGCCACTACATCGCCGAAGAGGCCCCCGGTGCGCTGCTCGACGCGGCGCTGCCTTTCCTGCTGGCTGGCCGATAGTCCGCACCCACACCCACACCCACACCCACACCCACACCCACACCCACACCCACACCCACCACGATGACCATGACCACCCCCTCCACGCTCTACCAGAAGCTGGTCGCATCGCACACCGTGGCCGTTCTCGACGAACAGAATGTGCTGCTCTTTTGCGACCTGCACCTGATGAACGAATACACCAGCCCCCAGGCCTTCGCCGGCCTGCACGAGGCCGGGCGCGGCGTGACCGTGCCAGGGCAGAACGTGGCGGTGGTGAGCCACATCATCCCCACGCACTCGGTGCGCTGGCGCACCATCCAAGACCCGCCCTCGGCCCTGCAGGCCAGCAACCTCAAGGCCAACTGCGACCGCCACGGCATCCCGCTGTTCGACACCAACGACCCGCTGCAGGGCATCGAGCACGTGATCGCGCCCGAGCACGGCATGGTGCGCCCGGGCATGGTCATCATCTGCGGCGACAGCCACACCACCACGTACGGCGCTCTGGGCGCCTTGGGCTTCGGCATCGGCACGTCCGAGGTCGAGCACGTGCTGGCCACGCAGACCCTGGTCTACCGCCTCGCCAAGGACATGCGCATCCGCGTGGACGGTGTGCTGCCCATGGGCACCACGGCCAAGGACCTGATCCTCATGGTCATCAGCCGCATCGGCGCGCAAGGCGCACGCGGCTACGTGGTGGAGTTCTGCGGCAGCGCCATCAGCGCGCTGTCGGTGGAGGCGCGCTTCACGCTGTGCAACATGGCGGTGGAGGCGGGTGCGCGCGGCGCGCTGATCGCACCCGACGCCACCGCCATCGACTACGTGCTGGCCAAGGCCCCCGACATCACCGGCGACGTGCGCACGCAGGCCCTGGCCCACTGGGCCACGCTGCGCAGCGACGCGGGCGCCGCGTTCGACGTGGAGCATGTGTTCGACGCGGCCGAGGTGGCCCCGTTCGTCACCTGGGGCACCAGCCCCGACCAGGCCATGGCCATCCACACCACCGTGCCACGGCCCGAAGACATCGCCGATGCCGTGCAGCGCAGCAGTGCCGAGCAGGCCCTGCGCTACACGGCGCTGTCGGCCGGCCAGCCGCTGGCGGGCGTGCCGGTGCAGCATGTGTTCATCGGCTCGTGCACCAACGCCCGCATCGAGGATTTGCGCGAGGTGGACCGCGTTGTCGGCCACCGCCATGTGGCCCACGGCGTGCGCGCCATGGTCGTGCCCGGCTCGGGTGCGGTGAAGGCCCAGGCCGAGGCCGAAGGCATCGCCGCGCGCCTGGTGGCCGCGGGCTTCGAGTGGCGCCAGCCCGGCTGCTCCATGTGCCTGGCGATGAACGACGACGTGCTGGCCCCCGGCCAGCGCTGCGCCTCCACCACCAACCGCAATTTCGAGGGCCGCCAGGGCAGGGGGGCCATCACCCACCTGATGAGCCCGGCCATGGCCGCCGCCGCTGCCGTCACCGGCTGCATCACCGACGTCAGAACCCTGGAGGTGACCGCATGACCGCCGACAACAACGCCACCGTGCGCGGCTACGCCGCCGTGCTCGACATCGCCAACCTCGACACCGACCAGATCATGCCCAAGCAGTTCCTGCGCGGCATCGACAAGTCGGGCCTGGCGCCGGGCCTGCTGTACGACCTGCGCTTTGACGGCGCCGGGCAGCCACGAGAAGACTTCGTGCTCAACCAGCCAGCGTTTGCCGGCACCGACGTGCTGCTCGCCGGCAGCAACTACGGCTGCGGCTCCAGCCGCGAGCACGCCGTGTGGGGCATGCAGCAGTACGGCTTCCAGGCCGTGGTCGCGTCGAGCTTTGGCGAGATCTTCTACTCCAACGCCATGAACAACCGCTTGCTGCTGGCCATGGTGACCGAGGCCGACGCACAGGTCTTCATGCACGAGGCACGCGCCGCGGCAGGGCCGCTGGCCATCGAGATCGACGTGGCGCAGCGCCAGGTGCGCACGGCGGGCCACAGCGCGCCGTTCACCATCTCCGAGCGGCACCGGCGCATGTTCCTCGACGGGCTGGATGTGATCGGCGCGTCGCTCACCTACCGGGACCGGATCGACGCCTTTGCCGCGCAGCACTGGGCCGCCCAGCCCTGGGTGCGCGATGTGGCGCGGTTGACGCGGGACCGCCTGGGGGCATGACCACCCAGCGCGGGCGCTGCCCGCCGCTGTGATCTGGTGTCGGTGTGCGCGGGTGCACGCCGGTAGGCGCCGGGTGTGGGGCGCTGCAAGATGGCGTGATGTGGTGCCGGGTGCTGTGCCGATGGCGCCGCCTGCACCGGTGCGCCGTGGGCGCCCCCTATAGTGGCGGCTCCTCAGGCCTTCATCCCCACCCATGCCCTCCTTTTCCCTTACCCGTGGCGACTACGCCGATCTGCAAAAACGCATCGTCGCCCAGGCCAAGGCCCAACTGCGGCGCGGTGATGGCGCTCGCGCTGGCGGCAAAGGGGGTCCATCCAACGACGATCCCGGACGGTGGTGGCTGCCGCTGGTGCTGTGGGGCGTCTCCGTGGTGCCGCTGGTGTTCCTGTTCCGCTGGCTGGAGTCCATGCCCGACATGGGTACCCATCTGGCCATGGGGGCCGTGGGCATCGTGGTCGGCGCGTTGGCATTCTGGGCGCTGGTCCGCAGCGGTAGCGGCTCCCTGCAGCAGGCCATGTTCGAAGACGATGGCTACTGCCTCGCGCCCCAGACGCTGGATGTGCGGAAGGACTGCATCGAGCAGCGGTCCTACGCGGCCCATACCCTGTGGCAATGGGCCGGGTTCAAGCACCGGCAGGAGAGCGAGACCTTGGTGTTCCTGTTCGTGGACAACGCCGTGTGCCTCATGGTCCCCAAGTCCATCCTCACGCCCGAGGCCCGCGCGCTCATCGAGCAGCGCGTGCCACTGCAGGCGCCGTGAAGCGCCGGTTGCGCCGCGCAGCGCACCGGGCTGGCTGACTCAGGGCTTGGGTGCCGGCGCTGCGGCGGGCTTGCCGGCCTGCGCCGCCTTCGCGGTCTTGCTGTAGACCTCCATCACGGTGGCGAAGTCGCGCTCGAAGTTGATGGGCAAAAAGGTGTCGTTGCCCGGCAGCAGCTGGCGCAGCTTGGGCGAGAAGCTGTAGCCGTACGAGCACTTCTTCACCCGCGCCTGCAGCTCGGGCGACACGTCCTTGCCCAGGGTCCAGGTCTCGGTCATGAAGGGCGGGCTCTCCCACAGCGTGCGAATGCTCGACCCCTTCACATCGCCCTTGACCACCATGCGCTGGTACAGGTCGCTGGCCACCGCAGCGGCGGGGTAGAAGCCGTGCATCACCCCGGTCACCGAGCGCTCGTGGCCGTTGGAGAACACCACCTCGTAGTTCTGGTCCGGCACCAGGCCGATGGCCGGGAACAGCGCGCGCGGCGCCAGGTTGCCCGAGTTGGACGTGGGCGTGGTGTGCGCGATCTTCTTGCCCACCAGGTCCTGCGGCTTGGTGAACGGGCTGTCCACCCGCGCGATCAGGATCAGCTTGTACGAATTGCGCTGCCCGCTGGCCTTGTTGCCCGGCACGCCGAACGGCGCGGGCTGGCCGGCTGCGATGAGCTGCGGCACCAGGCCCGGGTTGACCTGGGCCAGTTGGGCCTTGCCCGCGATCAGGTTGTCGATGAGGTCCTTTTCGGGCAGCACGTCGATGTTGGTGCTGCGCTCCAGCGACTCGCCCTGCAGGTTCTGCAGGTCGATGTTGCCGCACCGCGCCAGGTGGTTGAAGTAGTCGCCCCACAGCAGCATCGTCTCGCTCTTGGCATAGGTCTTGGGCATGGCCACCACCAGCTTTTCGCGCGGGCCGCTGAAGGCGGGGGCCGGGGCTGCCGCGGCGCGGGCAGCGGCTGCGCGGGCCTGGGGCGTGGTGGCAGCGTCGGTCTGGGCCTGCACGGCCACCGGGCCGAGCGTGAGCGTGGTGCACAGCCAA
This sequence comes from Acidovorax sp. NPDC077693, assembly GCF_044542805.1. Lineage (NCBI taxonomy): Bacteria > Pseudomonadati > Pseudomonadota > Betaproteobacteria > Burkholderiales > Comamonadaceae > Acidovorax > Acidovorax sp. NPDC077693. The sequence continues at coordinate 53,942 of NZ_JBITVD010000020.1, forward strand.
AGTGCGCCGGAGCGGGCGTGGGAACGCATGGTGAATCTCCCTCAGTGTTTTGTGGTGGTGCAGGCCCGGAGCCCGGCGTCTGGCGCCGGATCGTCGCAGCCCGCGCTGGTCGCAGCCTGCGGCCGCATGGCCGGTCAGGCTGGCCGCGGCGGGCAGCCGTCGAGTATGCATGACGCAGCGGCTGGCGCGGGCCCACGGCGGCACGCTTGGGTAACGCGCGGGACTCCGTGGGCGCATGGCATCGGCCTGGGCCGGCGGCTCGCCGGGCAGGGCGGTTGACACCGCGTCAAGTGCCCGGTGGTCGTCATGGACAAGACCGAGAGGGACGGGGGCTCCAGAGCCTGTAACAATTCGTGCACTCCAACGCGAACCTTTCATCGACTGCCTGCATCCGCCGAACCATGTCGCAAAACGCCCATACCCTGCACCTGTTCTTCGAAGACCCGATCAAGCTCAAGACCTTTCAACTGGTCTACCAGTACCTGGTGGCCGACAACACCGAGCAGGCCGAGCGCTGGGCCGACAAGCTGGGCGGCGTGGACCTGGGCGCGCTGTGGGATGCGCAATGGTTCAACCAGCAGGTGTCGGCCGAGCGCACCCACCTGCTGCTGCGCTTTGACACCGGCACCCACGACGACCTGCCCCTGCGCGCCCTGGAAGCCCTCTTCGCGCACGGCCTGCAGTCGGCGGTGCTGGAGGTGTTCTACGACCAGGTGGGCGAGACCGAGCGCATGCACTTCCACCAGGGCCAGTGGGTATCACGCGCGGCGTTTTTCAAAGCGTGCCCGCAGTGGCGGGTGGTGGCGGAGCCGGCGGATGAACGCGACGGCGCAATCGAGGCCGGCAGTGCGCAGGACAGCGGCGACGACGCGTACTGCCACTCCAAGGACCCGGCCAAACCCGTCAGCGTCAGCAAGCTGCGCCAGCAGGAGGCCGAGCGCAAGCAGGAAGCGCAAGAGGCCGCGCAGGCCTTCATCGACATGGCCCGCTCCATGGGCAAGAACGGCAAGTCACCGGTGGAGGGCCTCATCGGCGTGCTGCTGCTGCGCGCCGGATTCAAGGGCCTGCTGCAGGCCATCTCCTTCACGGTGGTCACCGTGCTGCTGTTCAAGGGCCTGTGGCTGTGGCTGGGCTTGGGCCTGGTGCTGGCCATCGTGCTGCCGCTGTACTACATCCTGAGCGAATACAACGACATCCACGGGGATGACGATGACAGCGATGCCGAGGGTGGCGATGGAGATGGCGACGGTGAGGGCGACGGCGGGGCGCAGCAGACCGTGCCGCTGGCCGGCGACGATGGGGCCATCACCCCGCAGGCCCCCAAGGACTCGGGCGCTCCGCTGCTCGCGCACTGAACACAACACAACGACTGACGACGAGGGAGCGATTCCAACATGCTGACAAACATCGAATGGTGGGGCGGGCTGATCTTCGTGCTGGGTGCCATCACCTACCGGCTGGTCATGGGCGCGCTGGAGAAGAACGAAGACGGCATCCACTGGTACCGCGGGCTGATGCACGCGTTCTTCCTGCTGCCCGCCGTGGTGCTGGCCGGGTACTTCTACCCCCTGCCGCGCGCCGGATGGCAGTACGGCTACCTGGCTGTCCTGGGCGCGTCGCTGGCCGTCGTGCTGGTGATGCTGGTGCAAGAGATCACCGGAGACAGCCCCGCGCAGGCAGAGAAGAAAAAGGCCGACAAGGCGAAGACGAAGGGGGAGGGCGCGGAAGAAAATCCGCAAGCCAAGAAGCAGCCGCCCGACGCCGCTGGCGGTGACGAAGATGGCGACGAGCCAGGCTGGCTGATGACCGTGGTGGGCGCGCTGGCGCTGTACAGCCCGGTGCTGGTGGCCTGCGGCCTGGGCTGCCACAAGGCCTGGCCCATGGTGCAGCGGCTGCTGTGATGCATGCCGCCCCGGGGTGTGCCTGGGGCGCATTGCAGGGCCGGCCGGCTGCGGCGCCCATCACAATCGGCAGGGGCCGGCCGGCCCCTTCATCTACTTATCCATGACCCTTTGCCCCGCGCCCATGTGCGCCCACGCCTTTTCCGTCCATGGCCCAAGATTCCTTCGCTGAGCTTTTGTCGCTCTACATGCGGCGCATCCGCGCCAGCGCCTCCGGCGTCGCCACCGAGATCGGCCTGAGCCGCGAGGCGGTCAACAACTGGCGCAACGGCCTGTCCGCACCCAACCCGCGCTCGCGCGACAAGGTGGTGGCCTGCACCCGCTACCTGCGCCTGACCGAGGCCGAGGCCAACCGCCTGCTCAGCGCGGCGGGCTTGCAGCCCGAGTTTCCGCTGCAGGCCGGGCCGGCCGGCGCAGCGCAGCCGTTTGCCGCCTTTCAAGACCGGCTGTTCGCGCAACTGGCGCAGGCCGTGCCCTATGCCATCGCACTGCTGCTGTCGCCCGCACACTGGGGCCAGCCGCCGTTCCGGCAAGAGCTGCTGCAGCGCGCCAAGGCGCAGTATGGAGACGGTGCGGTGCTGCACATCCAGCCGCCCTACAGCGTGAGCACCGTGCCGGCCGAATACTTTGCCGCCATCGGCCGCCAGTGCGGTCTGGGCGATGTGGCCACCGACTATGAATTCGAATCCGCCCTGGAGCGCCGGCTGGTCGCGGGCGAGCGCCTGTTCTGCCTGGTCAGCCGGTTCGAGCAGGGCACGCCCGCACTGCGCGAGACCCTGGCGGGCATCCTGCGCAGCCTGAGCGAGATGCACAGCGGCCGCCTGCACCTGCTGCTGTGCGGCGGCGAGGCACTGGCCGACCTCAAGTACCGCAGCGGCGACCTGTCGCTGCTCAACATCGCGCAGGTCCACCATTGGCCCGACCCGTCGCTCGAAGACCTCACGCTGCTGGCCCGCCACCGCTGGCCCGACCAGGCCTGGCCGCAGTCCGTGCTGGCGGCCTTGCAGGACGTGAGCGGCGGCCACCCCGCGCTGTTCGAAGAAGGCCTGCAATGGCTGGTGGACCACGGCGTGTATGAGGCGCAGGCCCGCTCTGCCGCCTTGCGCAGCCACCTGGCCGGCAGCCCGCGCCTGTGGCAGACCCTGCTGCCGCTGGCACAGGCCCCTGCCACGCGCCAGCGCCTGGCCCAGCTGCTGCAGGCCGACGAACTGGGCCGCGCGCGCCCGTACCTGCAGGACGACGAACTGCGCCGCCTGTTCTGGGGCAACCTCATCCATGTGCGGGGCACGGGCGATGCCGCGCGGCTGCACTGGCGCAGCCCGGCCATCCGCGAGGCGGGCCTGATGGTCGTGGAATCCGCGTCCGGCGCCGCATGAGCCCGCTGCTGTCCAAGGCGCTGGTGCGCGCGGTGGTCGTCGCGGCCATCACCCTCTTCGTGGGCAGCGCGCTGCTCACGCCCAAGCTCAACCCGGTCACGCGCGGCTCGGTGCTGGGCGCCGAGAACGCAGGCATCGTCTGGGGCGAACTGGTGCAGTGGCGCGTGGCCATGGTGCAGGCCCACAACGAGCTGGATGCGTGGCCGCAGGACATCCAGAAATACGCGCCCCCCATCGGCAACCCGCAGCTGCGCGTTACCTCGCCCCAGCCCTACGTGCTGCAGGCCGACATCGCCGCCAACCCCGAGCTGGGCAAGCTCGCAGGCACCCAGGTGGTCGTGCAACTCAAGCCCGGCACCACCACCTGGAGCTGCCGCCCCGGGCGCCCGCCCATCCCCAGCGGCTACCTGCCCATCAACTGCCTGGAAGGGCAGGGGGACGACTTCACGCCCGTGCCGGCATCCGAGCGCGACCCGTTCGCGGGCCTGCGCCAGCTCATCTACTGGTGCGTCGGCATCTTCCTGGCCGGCGCCGTGGTCTGGGTGGCGCGGCACCCGCTGCTCGGGCCCGCGCAGTTGCAGCCCGCACGCCTGCGCCGCACGCCGCTGGCGCGGCTGCCCCGGCTCGACCGCCTGCTGGGCTGGACGGGCCGGCGCGAGTCCACGCTGCTCGCGGCCGACATCCGCATGGTGGACTGGCGCCGTGCGGTGCAGTGCGCGCAGCCGGGCTCGCCCGACGCGGCGAACGCACGCGCGGAGGGCCTGGTCCGTGCGCTGGCCGAGCGCGTGTCCGCCCGCAGCCAGCCCAGCAGCGACTGGGCGCTGCCGGGGCCGGTGTTCGAGTGGCAGTTTCCGCCGGACCTGCCGGTGTCGCTGGACCGCTGCCTGGTATTCGTGCCCACGCCCGGCGTGGACGAGGCCACCGTGCTGCGCCAGTTGCGCGCCGCGCAGACGGGCAGCGACGTGCTGCTGGTGCTCAGCGCGCACAGCGCTGACTTCCCCATGCCCCTGCTGCAGGCGCACGCGGCCGACCACGCCAACCTGCACGTGATGGTGGACAGCGCCAGCCAGACCGAATGGCTGGTGGGCGGCGAGGCCCTGCAGGTGCTGCTGCGCCTGCTGGCGGCCCAGCTGCGCATCACGCGCATCTCGCCATACCAGACGCGGGGCGGCATCACGCGCGAAGGCTCGTTCTTCGGCCGGGCCCAGCTGCTGGCCCGCGTGATCAACCGCGAGCCCGCCAACTACCTGGTGGTGGGCGGCCGCCAGCTGGGCAAGAGCAGCCTGCTCAAGGCCGTGCAGCGCCGCCTGCAGGGCCACCCGCACACCGTGTGCCACTACGTGTCGCTGCGCGACCACCGCCTGGCGCCGCGCATGGCGCTGCAGTTCGGCCTGCCGGCCGACACCCCGCTCGAGGCCATCGTGGACCACCTGCAGGCGCAGTACCAGGGCAAGCGTCTTTACCTGCTGATCGACGAGGCTGACCTGTTCTTTCGCGACGAGTCGCACAACGGCTACCCGCAGCTGTCCACCCTGCGGGCGCTGAGCGAAGAAGGGCGCTGCTGGTTCATGCTCGCAGGCTTCTGGGACCTGTACGCCACCGCCGTGCTCGACTACCAAAGCCCGCTGCGCAACTTCGGCGAGGTGCTGGCCATCGGCGGCCTGGAGCGCGCCGCCTGCCGCGACCTCGCCACCGAGCCCTTGCGCCGCCTGCGCCTGGGTTTTGCGAGCGACACGCTGGTGGAAAAGCTGGTGGACGCCAGCGGCCAGCGTGCCAACCTGGTCGCCATCCTGTGCCAGGAATGCCTGGAGGCGCTGCAACCCAGCGAGCGCGCCATCGAGGCGCACCACCTCGCGCAGGCCCTGGCCTCGCAGCCGGTGCAGGACGCCCTGGCCGGCTGGGGGCGCCTGAGCCACGACGAGGCCGCCTGCCGCCTGGACCGCGTGGTGGTCTACCACACCGCCCAGGCCGGGCACAGCAGCCTGGTCACCCTGGCCCAGCTGCTGCAAGGCCACGGCGTCCTGGCCGACGCCCAGGCCCTGCGCCAGTCGCTGGCCCGCCTGCAGCTGGCCTATGTGCTGCGCAAGCACGACGCCGAGTACCGCTTCGCCATCCCGCTGCTGCAAGACCAGTTCGAATCCGCCGAGCTGGAGTTGCTGCTGCACCAGGAGCTGGCGGTGATGTCCAAGGCCTGAGGCCGCCCGCATCTTTCACCCTGACCTATTCATAGCCCTTCATAGCCCTTCATAGCCCTCCATGGCCACTTCCTCCTCCTCTGTCACCCTGGACTATGACATCGGCTTCGATGCCATCGTTGCCGAACTCGATCGCCTGGTCCGTGCGGGCGTGCACCCGGACCGCATCAGCGTGTCCCACTATGCCGCCGTGCAATGGGTCTGCGAGGCCCACTGGGTGTACTCCGATGGCCCGGACGCCGCCTGTGCCGCCCGGCGCGTGGACGCCCAGCTCGCCCTGCTGCGCTTGATGCTGGAGCGTGGGGCGGATCCCAACAAGCGCAAGAACCGCAATTCCACGCCGCTGGCTGTTTGCTGCCGGCAGTTCGCCACCTATTTCCAGGAGCGTGCCCTGGAGAGACTGGGCCTCGTGTTGGCCGCAGGCGGCGACCCGCGCCAGACCAAGGACCCCGCGCTGTGTATTGCCTTGGGCCTGCGCGAGATGCGGGGTGAGGTTTTCGACATGGCGTTCCGCGAGGATGCGTCTCCAGGCCATGCCGATGCGGTTTTCCAAGCGGTCGACATGCTGCTGCAGGCAGGCGCCGACATGGAGGCGCTGGAGCACCGTGCGATGTACCGGCCGTTCCTGATGGCGGCGTACATCGGCAGCGTGTCGCTGCTGCGGTGGTTGAAGGACCGGGGCGCCGATGTGCAGGCCACCAACCCCGATGGGTCCAATGCGCTGATGTACGCCGCAGGCGACGTGGACGGCCTGGCCCGCAGCCGCGCGGGGTTCTCGACCACCTGGCATCGGATGGGCGACCCTGTCGCCAGCACGCGCCAACTGCTCGATTGGGGCCTGGACCCGGCCGCCGCCAACGCGCGCGGCCGTATGCCGCTGCGCCTGGCCGTCAGCGCCGGCAACCTCGATGTGGCCGCTGTGCTGGCCGAGGCGCTCGCAGGCCAGGGCAAGCTCTTGGCGGCCGATGTGCGCTTGTTCAGGGGCACCGACCACGAGCCCCGCGTGGCAGCGTTGACCACCTCGGCGCCAGCCAGAAAGCCTGCCAAGCCCAAAGCCGCGCCCGATGGTGTCGCCCAGCGCGCCACCTGGGACCGTGCCCCTGCACTCATCGACGGGCCCACCGACTGGCAGCCCAGCCAGTACCCCGAGTGGCTGCGCACCTGTCTCAAGGACGTGATCGCACGGCTGGGATCGGGCGCGGACCCGCGCGTGCCGTCAGGCACGTTGTACCTGGAGTACGACGACTACTCTCGCAGCCTGCGGCTGTCTCGCACCAAGTCGTACCTCAGCCGCAGCGGCGCGGTGGAAATGGGCGTCCACGTGTTCGATTGGTCGATCATGCGCGTGCGCTTCTCGCAGGTGGAGGGCGACGACTGGGTGCTCCGCGAAGCCATCGATCTGCCCATGGCGCCCGGCGCGCCGCCCGCCACCGACGTGCTGTGCGACGCCATCGGGCAGCTGTGCGCCCGCTACCTCAACACCTCGGCTTGAGCACAAGCGCCCGTTCGCCTTCCGGCACCTTCCCACCGTCACCACCCGACCCCATGACCACCAAGCCCAAATGGACCGACCGTCTCTACAGCCCTGTCCGCGTGCTGAACCATGCCGACAAACTGCATATCGAGAAATTCAGCGACGCCGATCTGGACCAGATCGCGGGCTGCGATGACGTCCTGGACATGGACCTGCGCAGCAACCGCACCGCGCAGCCGGTGGATTTGTCGCGCCTGGCGCACATCCAGGGACTTCGGCGGTTGAGCCTGGAGCGCATGCAGTTCACCAATCTGCAGGCACTCAAGGCGCTGCCTCATCTCAACTCCCTGACCATTGCGCATTGCGACTTCAACGACTTCGACGCGCTCAATGGCCTGAACGTTGAGACGCTGTTCTTGTGGAACAACAAGCTCGCCCGCTTCCCGGCAGGGCTCGACCTGCCCAGGCTGGAGAACCTGTACCTGTCGAGCAACCGCATCACCGACCTGTCCTTCGTCGCCAGCTATCCCGCCCTCAGGTGCCTGCATGCAGACGGCAACCGGATCACTGATGTGTCACCCTTGGCAAGTTGCACGGCCTTGGAGTCCCTGTGGATCGATGACAACCCGCTGGCCACGCTGGCGCCGCTGGCGGGCAGGCGCTACCAGCGCATGCATGTCAGCAATGAGCTGAGCGCCGAGCGAGCGGCCCTTGGGCTGGAGTTGCCCGAGGAGCCGTATGTGCGCGACGCGGCAGGCATCGAAGCCTCGCGCATCGCGCAGCTGATGGAGGCCAAGGACTGGCCGCAGCTCTACGCCGTCACCGATGTGGCCTTGTTGGGTGACGCATTCTCCAATCTCGTGCACGGGCACTTCGACGAGGACATGGTGCGCGGCGCGCTGGCACACCCGGCCCCTGGCGCGTTCGATGCGATGGTGACCCACGGCCTGCGTCCGCACTATTGGGACGAGTCCCAACTGTTGGTGACCGTACTGAGCAGCTTTGGCGAGCGCCTGGTGACCCCGCTGACCCAGAGCTTTCACGCCGAGCTGGCGTTTTACCCGGAGTACGAACCGTTCTACGCGGGCAAATTGAAGCACGAGCATGCCACCATCGCACGCATCCTGGTAGAGGCACCCCTGCCAGTGTTTGCCGAGCTGTTCCTGGCGTTCTTCAACCAGCGCGGGGACTTCTCCGAGGCCCACCTGCACCACTACAAGCGCTTGCTCGATGTGGTGGGCAAGGTGAATTCACCGCAATTGGTGGACCCCATCATCGACCTGCTGCGGTTTGAAAAGCACATCCTGGGTGGTGACGCGGCTTTCATGAAAAAAGTCTTCAAGGCCATTGGCCAGTTGGGCGCCAAGGCCGATGCCGCCGTGCTGGCCAGCCGCTTTGACGTGTCCGCTGAAACCCGGCCTGATGTGGCGGAGGCCTTCGAGACCACCCTCAAAAAGCTGCAAAAGAAGAAGAGCTGATGCGCCGCAGGTGGCGACCGCCGCTCACCGGGCAGACAATGCGGCCCACAGCAGCCTGTGTACTGCGCACCCCTGCGGAGGTCTCCCATGCCCATCGAGCTCGATCACCTTCTGGTCCCCGCGCGGGACAAGATCGCCGCCGCGCGGTTGCTGGCGGGGCTGCTGGGCGTGCTGTGGTCGGAGACTGGCGTGGGGCCCTTTGCGCCGGTGTTCGTGAACGACGGCCTCACCTTTGACTTTGACGGATGGAGATCAGGCCGATGAATACCCGGTGCTGTGGTACCCCGGCAGCCTGGTGGTGTAGAAGTCGGGGTGGATCCAGGTGTAGTGCCCCAGGACGAACGCGCATTTGTCGATGTCCGCCGTCGATAGCTTCACGGCATAGTATTTTCGCAGGTAGTCGGGCGTGGCTTGCTGGGAGTCCTGGTAGGCAAACCCGAACCGGCCATAGAAGGTTTCAGAGCCCCCCACGGTCGTGATGTGCACCTGCGCCGGCGTGGCGTTCTGCCGCAGCAGGGCCATGCGCGACAGCAGCAGCAAGGTGCCCAACCCTTTTTGCTGGTGCGCGGGGTGCACCATGCCGAACGAGAGGGTGACAAACTGCTGGCCTTCAACGGGATCGGCCGTCATGCCACCCACGGCCACCACCGCATTGTCCTGCTCGATCACCACGATCAGCACTTTTCCGTCACGCAGCCATTGCGCGAACATCGGATAGAACCCGGCCGGGAAGTGCAGCGGTTCGTTGAGCTGGTAGATCTGCTCGCACTGCGCAATGTCTTCGGGCTGCAGCAGCCGAACCTTGCACAGGGGCAAGGCGCCGACGAATCCCATCTGGAATTCACCCTCTTTCCGTGCAAAGAAGCGCCGGATCTTTTGAATTGTTCCAGTCATCATTCAAGACGCCCCGTCGCTGATGGTGGCCCGGCGCGGGTGCATTCGATGGCGCTGCAGCGCCATCGCACCCTGCGCGCCGCCACCACCGATACCGCTACCGCTCGATCATCTCCTGCACCTTGGCCGCCAGCGCCGCCACGTCGAACGGCTTGGTGATCACCTCCATGCCGAACGCCAGCAGCCCGTTGCCCACCGCCGCGTTCTCGGCGTAGCCGGTGATGAACAGCACCTTCAGGTCCGGGCGCGTCACCCGGCCGGCGTCGGCCACCTGGCGGCCGTTGAGGCCGCCGGGCAGGCCCACGTCGGTCAGCAGCAGGTCGATGCGGCGTTCGGACTGCAGCACGTGCAGGCCTGCGGGGCCGTCGCCGACCGAGATCACGTTGTAGCCCAGGTCTTCCAGCTCTTCGGCGATCAGGCCGCGGATGGTGGCCTCGTCCTCGATCACCAGCACCACCTCGCCATCGGCGCGGTGGTCGAAGGTGGGCTGCACGTGCGGGTTCTCCTGGTCGGCCTCGCCCATGTAGCGCGGCAGGTACAGGCACATGGTGGTGCCTTCGCCGGGCACCGAATAGATGCGCACCTGCCCGCCCGACTGCCGCACGAAGCCGTACACCATCGACAAGCCCAGCCCCGTGCCCTGGCCCATGGGCTTGGTGGTGAAGAACGGGTCGAACGCGCGGGCGATCACCTCGGGCGTCATGCCCACGCCGGTATCGGTCACGCACAGCGATATGTACTGGCCGGGCGGCAGCTCGCGCTCGGCCGCGGCGCGGTCGTCCAGCCACTTGTTGGCCGTCTCGATGGTCAGGCGGCCCCCGTTGGGGGCCATGGCGTCGCGCGCGTTGATGCACAGGTTGAGCACCGCGTTCTCCAGCTGCGACGGGTCCACCTGCGTGAGCCACAGGCCGCCCGCGCCCACCACCTCCACCTCGACCGACGGGCCCACCGTGCGGCGCACCATTTCCTCGATGCCGCCCACCAGGCGGTTCACGTCGGTGGGGCGCGGGTCCAGCGTCTGGCGGCGTGAAAACGCCAGCAGCCGCTGGGTGAGCGCGGCTGCGCGCCGCACCGCGCCCTGCGCCATGCCGATGTAGCGCTCGGTGTTGTCGAAGTTCCGGGCGTTCAGGCGCTTTTCCAGCACCTGCAGGCTGGCGCTCATGCCCGCCAGCAGGTTGTTGAAGTCGTGCGCGATGCCGCCGGTGAGTTGGCCGATGGCCTCCATCTTCTGCGACTGGCGGAACTTGGCTTCCACCTCCATCAGCTCGTTCGTGCGCTCGGTCACCTTGCGCTCCAGCGACTCGTTCATCTCGCGCAGCTGGGCTTCGTTGGTGCGCAGCTCGGCCTCGGAGCGCGCGCGCTCGGCGGCGGTGCGGGTGCGGGCCGCGATCTCGCGCATGAACTCGCACTCCTCATGGGTCCACTGGCGCACGTCGTCCTGGTTGACGAAGAGCACCGCCACCAGGCGCCCGTGCTCCACCACCGGAATGTTCATGAAGGCGCGGCCGCTGAGCGCATCCAGGGCGTCGGCGGCCATGGCGGTGCGGGTGTCCAGCCGCGCATCGGTCACGCGCACGAACTCGTCCCGCTTGAGCTCGTCGACAAAGGTGCCGAAGTCCCGCAGGCAGAGGCTGCCCTGCAGCGTCTGCACCCCGGGGGCCGTCCAGTCGCACTGCACATGCAGGGTGTCGGATTCGTGGTCCACGCGGCCGTAGCCCGCGCGGCTGACCTTGAGCGTGTGGCCCAGGATGCGGGCGGCGGCCAGGCTGATGTCGTCCACGTCGTCCAAGCCGCGCAACTGGCTGGTGAACTCGATCAGCGCGTCGCGCTTGGCCTCGGCCGCCACGCGCTCGGTCACGTCCAGGCCTTCCACGAAGATGCCGGTCACGGTGCCCGAGGTGTCGCGGATCGGCTGGTACACGAAGTCCATGTACCGCTCGCTCACCGCTTCGCCCGCATGCTGCCGGATGTCGAAGCGGGCGCCGTAGGCCGTGGCCGCCTTGCCGCTGGAGTACACGCCGTCGAGCATGGCCACATAGCCCTGTTCGGCCGCTTCGGGCAGTGCGTCGGCCACCGTGCGGCCCAGCAGGCTGCGGTCGCCCACCATCTCCAGGTACTTGGGGTTGGCCAGCTCGATGCGGTGGGTGGGGCCCTGCAGCAGCACCATGAAGCTGGGCGACTGCTCGAACAGCGTGGCAAAGCGCTCGCGCTCCATCAGCAGGCGCCGGTCGGCCAGCACCTTGTCGGTGGTCTCCACCACCAGCGCCTGGGCGCCCACCGGCGTGCCCTGGTCGTCCACCAGGGGGGAGTAGTTCAGGTCCACCCACAGCGGGCGGTACACGCCGTCGCGGTTCAGGCTCAGTTCCTGGTCGTCGTAATGCAGCGTGCCGCCGGCCAGGCAGACCTTGAGCACGCGGTCGTTCAGGTCGGCGGCCTCGGGCCAGGCCTCGCGGATGTTCATGCCCAGCAGGCCGGGGTGGCGCCCGCCCGCAAAGCCGGCGTACGGGTCGTTGTAGATCAGCACGCCCGGCTCGCCCCACAGCGTGGCAATCGGCATGGGGCAGCGCAGCATGTTGACCAGCGCGCCGGTCAGGTGGGGCGGCCACTGCTCGATGGGGCCCAGGTCGGTGGTGCTCCAGTCAAAGTCGGCAATGAGCCCGGCCATCTCGCCGCCGGCTGACAAAATGAAATTCTTGACGTGGGATGTGCCGTTGGCCATGCGTGCCAGTTCCTGTGATGGGTTTGTGCGCTGGGCGGTGGTCTGGCACCGTTGATTCCGCGCAATGATAAAGACACCGGCTTCCCGGTTTGTAGGCCAGTTGCCTATAGCCCCATCGGAGACAGCAACTTCTGGATACACCTGTGCTATCGGTGCTGCTGGTGCTAGTGGTGCTCCAGCTGCGCCGTTACGGGCGCATGCGCCATCACCAGGGCGTACAGCGCCTGCGCCGCCACCGACAGGCTCTCGTCGCGCCGCCGCACCAGGTAGATCTGCCGCGTGAGGCCTGCCAGCGCCAGGGGGCGTGTGACGAGCCCCGGCTGCTCGAAGTGGAACAGCGTGAGCGCCGGCACCACGCTGATGCCCAGGCCCGCGCGCACCATGCCCATCACGGTGGCCAGTTGCTCCACCTCCATCAGCGTGTGCATGGCCTGCGGGTGCAGGGCGGCCTCCAGGTACTGGCGCACGCTGCTGGTGCGCGCCAGGTGGATGAAGGGCCAGGCCGCCAGGTCCTGCGCGGTGACAGCCTTGCGCCGGCGCGCCAGCGGGTGGTCTGCAGGGCACACCAGATAAAAGCCGTCGCTGCAAAAAGGCTCGGCCTGCAGCGCAGGGGTGTCGGCGCGGATGGCGGCCAGTGCAAAGTCGGCATGGCCGCTGGCCACGCGCTCGATGCAGGGCTCGGACAGCACGTCGGCGATGTCGATCTCGATGCCGGGGTGCGCTGCGCGGTACTGCGCCAGCACGGCGGGCAGCCAGCCCGCGGCCAGCGACGGCAGCAGCGCCACGGCCACCCGCCCGCGCTGCAGCGTGGCGGCATCGCGCACGGCCGACAGCGCGTTGGTGATCTCTGCGCGGATGCGGCGGGCCGATTCCAGAAAGTTGTGCCCCTCGGGCGTCAAGTCCACATGCCGCGTGCTGCGGTCGAACAGCCGCAGGCCCAGGTCGTCCTCCAGCGCGCGGATCAGCGCGCTGAACGCAGGCTGCGACAGGTGGCACAGGGCTGCCGCGCGGGTGAAGCTGCGCTGCTCGGCCAGCGCGATGAAGGCGTCGATCTGGCGGCTGGAGAGGTGGGCGGTGCTCATGGGTGACGGCGAGGGCAGAAAAGCCCGCAAGGGCTATTTATCTGCAATGCAGATGGATTCATCATAAATATCGATTTCACAGAATACCGCAGTGTTTCTACAGTGCGGCCCAGGAGACACACATTCATGGCGAACAACACCCATCTGCGGGTCGGCTGCGCCGCCGGCTTTTCGGGCGACCGCACGGACGCGGCCTTGCCCGTGGTGCAGGCGCTCATCGCCAGCGGCCAGCCGTCGGTGCTCATCTTCGAGACTTTGGCCGAGCGCACGCTGGCCCTGGCGCAACTGGCCCGCCGCACCGACCCCGATGCGGGCTACGAGCCGCTGCTGGCCGACCTGCTGCGCCCCGTGCTCGGGCTGTGCCTGGCGCACGGCGTGCGCATCGTCAGCAACTTCGGCGCGGCCAACCCGCACGGCGCCGCACGCCGCATCCAAGCGCTGGCGGCCGAGCTGGGCCTGGCCCGCCCGCGCATCGCCGTGCTGCAGGGCGACGACCTGAGCGGCCCGGCCCACCGCGCGCTGCTGCAGGACGCCCTGGGCAGCGCCATGCCCACCGAGCCCATCGTGAGCGCCAACGCCTACATCGGCGCACAGGCCATTGCCGATGCGCTGCGCGCCGGGGCCGACATCGTGGTCTGCGGCCGCGTGGCCGACCCGTCGCTCGTGCTGGGCCCGGCGCTCGCGCACTACGGCTGGGCGCTGGACGACTGGGACCGCCTGGCCCGCGCCACCATGGCCGGGCACCTGCTCGAATGCGGCGCTCAGGTCACGGGCGGCTACTTTGCCGACCCCGGCTACAAGGACGTGCCGGGCCTGGCGCACCTGGGCTACCCCATCGCCGAGATCGACGCCGACGGCCACTGCACCATCACCAAGCCGCCCGGCACCGGCGGGCGCATCGACGAGCGCACCGTCAAGGAGCAGTTGCTGTACGAGTTGCACGACCCCGCGGCCTACCTCACGCCCGACGTGGTGGCCGACATCACCCGGGCCCGCGTGCAGGCCGTGGGCCCCGACGCCGTGCGCCTCACCGGCGTGCAGGGCCACGCGCAGCCCGCCACGCTCAAGGTCAACGTGTGCTTTGAATCCGGCTGGTTCGCCGAGGGCGAAATCTCCTACGCCGGCCCGCGCGCCCAAGCCCGCGCGCGCCTGGCGGGCGAGGTGCTGCGCGAGCGGCTGGCCGGCCTGGGCCCGCTGCGCATCGACCTGATCGGCGTGACCAGCATCTTCGGCGACGACACCAGCCGGTGGCTAGATGCGCCCGCCAGCGATAGCAACAGCAACAGCGGCGACGCCCGCAACGACGTGCGTGATGTGCGCCTGCGCGTGGCCCTGCAGCACCGCGACCACGCCAGCGCCCAGCGCCTGGTGCGCGAGGTGACCGCGCTCTACACCTGCGGGCCCGCGGGCGGCGGCGGCGTGCGCACCGCCATGCGGCCACGCCTGGGCACCGTGTCGTGCCTGGTGCCGCGCGATGCGGTGGCCGTGCGCTTCGAGATGGTTGATTGAGGGACCACACACCATGACTTCTGCAACCCCGGCCGCAACCCAGCCCGCCACCACGGCAACCATCACTGTTCCGCTTTATCGCCTGGCCCACAGCCGCACCGGCGACAAAGGCAACCGCTCCAACATCAGCGTCATCGCGTGGCACCCCGCGCTGTGGGATGTGCTGGTCGAGCAGGTCACCGAAGCCGCCGTGGCCCGCCAGTTCGCGCTGCGCCAGCCACGCCAAGTCACGCGCTACCTGCTGCCGCAGCTGCAGGCCATGAACATCGTGCTGGACGATGTGCTGGACGGCGGCGTGAACGATTCGCTCAACCTCGACAGCCACGGCAAGGCGCTGAGCTACCTGCTGCTGGACATGCCCGTCACCGTGCCTGCCGCGCTGGCACCGCACCTGGGCGGGCCGCCGCCGTAGCCGTCGCTTGTTTGACGGGTTCCCGATTCCCTTTCCGCTTTTCCATATCTATACACAAGGAGACAACCATGAACCGATCCACTTCGCTGTTGAACCAGGGCCGACGCCACGCGATGGCCGCCGCCGTGCTGGCGCTGGGCGCGCTGCAGGGCGGGGCTGCCCATGCGCAGGCCTACCCCGCCAAGCCCATCACCTTCGTCGTGCCGTTCGCGGCCGGCAGCGCCACCGACCAACTGGCGCGCGCGCTGGGGCAGTCCATCACCAACGACACCAAGCAGGCGGTGGTCATCGACAACAAGGCCGGTGCCAGCGGCATGATCGCGGCGTCGGCCGTGGCCAAGTCCGCAGCCGACGGCTACAGCGTGCTCATCACCACCAACACCACGCACGCGGCCAACGAGCATCTGTACAAGAAGCTCTCGTACGACCCGGTGAAGGACTTTGTGCCGGTGACCGGCCTGGGCAAGGGCGGGCAGGTGCTGGTGGTCAACGCCACCGCGCCGTACAAGAACGTGGGCGAGCTGCTGGCCTTTGCCAAGAAGAACCCCGGCAAGCTCAGCTTCGGCAGCGGCAGCTCGTCGAGCCGCATGGCCGGCGAGATGCTCAAGCAACTGGCCAGCGTGGACATCCTTCACGTGCCCTACAAGAGCAACCCGCTGGCCATCACCGACCTGCTGGGCGGGCAGATCGACCTGATGATCACCGACACCTCCACCGGCGTGCCCCAGGTCAAGGCGGGCAAGCTGCGTGCGCTGGGCTACTCCACCCAAAAGCGCAGCGCCCAGCTGCCCGACGTGCCCACGCTCGACGAAGCCGGCGTGAAGGGCTACGACATGGGCTACTGGTTTGCGGCCTACGTGCCGGCCGGCACCCCCGCACCGGTGGTGGCGCGCCTGAACGAGCTGCTCACGGCGGCCACCAAGAGCGCTGCGGCCAAGAGCTTCTACGACAACGCGGGCTCCGAGGCATGGACGACCACGCCCGATGAACTCGCCAAGTTCCAGGCCGCTGAAACCCAGAAGTGGGGCAAGGTGATCAAGGCCGCCGGGATCGAGGCCGAGTAAGCCAGCAGGCCAGCCAAGCCAGCCCACAAGCCGCAGCCCCCGCGCCGGGCCGCGGCTTTTTCCAACCCTGTTTTCCGTTCCGCCCGCGCCTGCCGTCCCCGGCAGGCGCGGGCGGAGCCTTGCCGCGCGCAGCGCACCAGACGCTGCCGTTTTTCTCTCAGAGCCGCTAGAGCGGCCACCACCCACTATCCATCCCAGGAGACACCATGCAACCCCTTCACGCACTCGGAAAACTCGCCCTCACGGCCGCCGCCGCAGCAGCCCTGGCCGCTTGTGGCGGCAGCGGCAGCAGCAATGGGGACGACGTCCCCAAAGGCCCGGCCCTGAAGCTCCAGATCACTGCCACCGAGGCCTTCCCCGGCAGCTATGGCGACGTGGGCGAGTACGAGCGCCTCACAGGCACCATCAGCGGCGAGGTCGACCCCAAGGACCCCAAGAACGCCACCATCCAGGACCTGGCGCTTGCGCCCACCAACGCCAACGGCACGGTCGAGTACCAGGCCGACTTCGTCATGCTCAAGCCCAAGAACATGGCCAAGGCCAGCGGCGTGCTGCGCTACGACGCACCCAACCGCGGCAACATCCTCACAATGCTCAACCCCACGGCCACGCCCAGCGATGCGGTGTACCTGGAGCGTGGCTACGTGATGCTGTACTCCGCCTGGCAGGGCGACGTGCCCAAGACCACCCCGGCGCGCCTCACGGTGACCGTGCCCGTGGCGAAGAACAAGGACGGCAGCAGCATCACCGGCCCTTACCGTGCCGAGCTGGTGCCCACTGTGGCCAGCGCATCAATGACGCTGCCCGGCGGCGTCTTCAACGGCACCATGATCCCGTACGAGCCCGCCAGCCTGGACAACACCCAGCCCGGCTACTCGCTCACCCGCCGCGCCAACGAGACGGATGCACGCGTGCCGGTGCCCGCAGCCGACTGGAAGTTCGCCACCTGCGATGCGGGCACCAATGCCTTCCCCGGCACCGCCAGCCCCACCAGCGTGTGCCTCAAAGGCGGGTTCGACCCGGCCTACCTGTACGAGCTGGTCTACGTCGCCAAGGACCCCAAGGTCATGGGCGTGGGCCTGGCCGCGCTGCGCGACACGGTGAGCTTCTTTCGCGGCAAGGCGGCCGACTCGTCGGGCACGCCCAACCCGCTGGCGGGCCGCATCCAGTACACGCTGGGGCAGGGCACCTCGCAGTCGGGCAACGCGATGAAGACGTTCCTGCACCTGGGCTTCAACCAGGCGCTCGACGGCGGCAAGGTGTTCGACGGCATCTTCGCCCACGTGGCCGCGCGCCAGACCCACATCAACACCCGCTTTGCCGTGCCCGGCGGCGGCGGGGGCCTGCGCACCGACCACACGGCCTTCGGCCAGACGGCGCCGCGCGGGCTGGACAAGGACTACAACGACGACATCAGCGGCCGCCAGGGCGGCGTGATGAAACGCTGCGCCGCCACCAGCACCTGCCCCAAGTTCTTTCTGGGCCTGTCGGGCACCGAGTTCTGGCAACTGCAGGGCTCGCCCGTGCTGACCGATGCCCGCGGCACCAAGGACCTGGCCCAGCCCGACAACGCGCGCATTTATTACTACGCCAGCACCCAGCACGGCGGGGCAGGGGGCACGGCCAGCATCGCGTACGCGCCCACGCGCGCTACCTACCCCACGGGCACGGTGGTGCACTTCAACGACACCTTCCGCGCGCTGTTCCTGAACCTGGAAGACTGGGTGGTGCGCGGCACGCAGCCGCCCGCCAGCCAGGTGCCACGCATCGACAATGGCACGCTGGTGCGGCCCGAGGCGCTGGCCTTTCCGGCCATGAAGGGGCTGACCTGGGCGGTGGGCGGCGTGCAGACGGCCATTCCTGAGTTCAGCTACCGGGGCCTGTACAACAACTTCCCGCTGTTCGACTTTGGCCCGCAGTACATCCCGCAGGACGAATCGGGCATCGCCACCATCCTGCCCCCGCGCAACCTGGGCCGCGACTACGCGATCATGGTGCCGCAGGTCGATGCGTCCACCGGCCTCACCCGCGCCGGCATCCGCAGCGTGGAAGCGCGCGCGCCTCTGGGCACCAGCATCGAGTTCAACTACGTCGCCACGCCCGGCATCACCGACCTGGCCAACCTCACCGGCAGCTTCATCCCCTTCCACAAGACGCGCGCCGCGCGGCTGGCGGCGGGCGATGCGCGGCCGTCGCTGGAAGAGCTGTACGGCACGCAAGACGGCTACGTGGCGGCCGTGACCGAGGCCGCCAACGCACTGGTGGCGCAGCGCCTGCTGCTGCAGCGCGACGCGGACCTGCAGATTGCGCGGGCCAAGGTGGCGGCGGTGTTGCCGTGAGGTGACTGGGTATTTGGGGTGGGGCTGAGGTTTTGGTGCCGTTGTGCTTCTTGGCGGTGGCCCCCCTCTCCCCAACCCCTCTCCCGCGAGGGGCGAGGGGCTAAGGTCCGCAGGGGCGCATGGCGTTAGGGGCTTAAGCAGACGGCGCCACATGCAGGGCGGGGCGCAGTCCCCTTCGCCGACGCTCCTGCATTCACACCCTCTCCCCTCGCGGGAGAGGGCGGGGGAGAGGGGGTGGTGGATCAAGCATTCATGCATCCTTGCCCACAGCTCCCTCTCCCCAACCCCTCTCCCGCAAGGGGCGAGGGGCCAGGGCGCCGGGGTGCTGTTGATCGCCTTTCCAACATCAAGCAAAAAACAGCCTCTACCGCTGGATCAGAAAGCGCTACCAGCTATCGAAAAGATAGCGTTTCACTCATCTGCCACGCCTACCCGCGCCAACTACCAAGGCACCCCTTCAAACCGCTGCACCAAAAAATCCAGCAGCGCCCGCACTGCCGGCGACAAATGCCGGCGTGACGGGTACAGCGCGTAGATCGTCATCACTGGCAAATCCCACGCGGGCAGCACGGCCTGCAGCTCGCCACTGCGCAGCAACGGGTTGACCAGGTACGTCGGCTGCATCGCAATGCCGCCCCCCGCCAGCGCCGCGCGCATCAGCGTGGTGGCCTCGTTGGCGCTGAAGTGGCCCGACACGCCCACGCGCTCGGTCTCTGCGTCCCGGGTCAGCGTCCATACGCTTTTGCCAAAGTTGGCATAGCTCAGGCAGCGGTGCTGCGCCAGATCGGCCGGCACCTGGGGCGTGCCGTGCGTGGTCAGGTAGGCGGGTGATGCCACCAGCACCGAGTCACACCGCGCCAGCGGCCGGCCGATGAGCAGCGGGTCGGGCTCGGCGCTGATGCGGATGGCCAGGTCGATGCGGCGCTCCACCAGGTTCAGCGACCCCTCGCTCGCGTCCAGGTCGATCTTGAGCTGCGGGTGTTGCGCCAGAAAGTCCGCAATCGCCGCGCCCATCTGCGCGAACGCGAACGACACGCTGCAGGTCAGCCGCAACTGGCCGCGCAGCTCGCCCTCGGTGGTGCTGGCGGTTTCTTCCTCCAGGTCTTGCGACAGCGCCAGCATCTGCTGGCAGCGGCGCAGGCAGTGCTCGCCGGCATCCGTCAGCGTCACGCTGCGGGTGGTGCGCTGCAACAGCCGCGCCTGCAGCCATTGCTCCATCTCGCCCACATAGCGCGTGACCATGGCGCGCGACATCTCCAGCCGCTCGGCCGTGGCGCTGAAGCTGCCGCTGGTGGCCACTTCCACAAACACCCGCATGGCCGTCAGGCGGTCCATATTTGCTCTATTGGTGCAACAAATATGCGCATTTTATGGGGTTTATTGGATCGATTGGCGCAAATAAACTTCGCTTCGACATCGACGCCAAGCCCTGACAACCCCTTCAACTTTCTGGAAAAACCACCATGTTCCGCACCACCCTCATCGCCGCCACCCTCGCCGTCGCCTTCACCGGTGCCCAGGCTGCCCAGCCGCTGCAAGTCAAGGTCTACAACGCCGACGGCAACAGCTTCAACGTCAACTCCACCGTGGTCTACGGCGACAAGGAAGCCATGGTCATCGACGCCGGCTTCACCCGTGCCGACGCACTGCGCATTGCCGCCAACGTGCTCGACACCGGCAAGGAGCTCAAAACCATCTACGTGAGCCAGGCCGACCCCGACTACTACTTCGGCGTGGAAACGCTCAAGGAAATCTTCCCCAAGGCCGACGTGGTGACCACCCCCGCCGTGCTGGAGAAGATCAACGCCAAGCTGGCGACCAAGCTCTCGTTCTGGGGCCCCAAGATGGGTGCCAACGCACCGCGCACGCCTGTGCTGCCCAAGGCCATCAGCGGCAACACGCTGAGCGTGGACGGCCAGGTGGTCGAGATCCGCGGCACCACCGGCATGTTGGCGCACCGCCCGTATGCGTGGATCCCGTCCATCAAGGCCATCGTGGGCAACATCGCGGTGTCGGGCACCAACACCCATGTGTGGACGGCCGACACGCAAACCGTGGCCGAGCGCAGCGCCTGGGTGGCCCAGCTCGACGAGATGGCCGCACTGCAGCCCGCCGTCGTCGTGCCCGGCCACATGCCTGCCGGCGGCACGCTCGATGCTGCCAACATCACCTACACCAAGGGCTACCTGCAAGCGTTCGAGAAGAATGCCGCCGCCACCAAGACCAGCGCCGAACTCATCGACGCGATGAAGAAGGCCTACCCCGCAGCGCCCATGGGCCTGTCGCTGGACATCGGCGCCAAGGTCAACAAGGGCGAGATGAAGTGGTAAATCGCTGAATTCTGGAAAGGCCGGCGGCGAACCTGCGGTTCATCCATCGCTGCCGTTCGGGCTGGTGCCGCCGTTCAGGCTCCCACAACCGCTCGGGCTCTCACAACCGTTTAGCCTCCAACAACCGTTCGGGCTGAGCTTGTCGAAGCCCCGCGCGGCGCTTCGACAAGCCTGCCCTGAGCCTGTCGAAGGGCTCAGCGTGAACGGGTGGAAGATGATCGAACGCAGATAGAAAGTTAGTCCCATAGATAGCTATAAGACTTCGTTCTGCAGCGCCACCGCCCGCCATCCGTTTTTCACAAGGAGCCCCCCATGTCCACGCACCCACTCCAGCAAGTCCTGCAGCACCTGCACGCCGGTCGCTGGAACGCGGCGCACGACCTGGTGCAGCACGACGGCTCCATGCTCGCGGCCTGGCTGCACGGCATCTTGCATGTGCAGGAAGGCGACCTCGAGGACGCCGAAAACTGGTACGACCGCGCCGGCCGCCACTTCCGCAGCCGGGGCACGCTGGTAGAAGAGCTCGCACTTTTCGAAGCCGCACTTGCTGCATCAGCACCCCCTGCCGCATCCCCCTCAGCATCCCCTGATCCTGAAAGCCCCTGACCCACCATGTCCTCCATCTCCCTCACCTATCTGTTCGACCCCCTGTGCGGCTGGTGCTACGCCGCCGCCCCCGCGCTAAAACACCTGCAGGGCGTGGAAGGCATCCATGTCTCGCTGGCGCCCACGGGCCTGTTCGCAGGCGCAGGCGCGCGGCCCATGGATGCGGAATTTGCCGCCTATGCGTGGAGTAACGACCAGCGCATCCAGCAGCTCACGGGCCAGCCCTTCACGCAGGTCTACCGCGACCAGATTCTGGGTGCGCCGTCTGGCCGCTTCGACTCAGGCCCTGCCACGCTGGCGCTGACTGCGGTGGCCCACACTGCGCCCGAGCGTGAGTTGGATGCCCTGCATGCGCTGCAGCATGCCCGCTATGTGGATGGGCGCGACACTGCAGAGCCTGCCGTGCTGGCCGGTGTGCTCAACACCCTGGGCCTGGTCGACGCCGCAGCGCTCACGCTGGCGCCCGATGCAGCGCTGCGCACGCTGCTGGCTGAACGTGTGGCCCACGCACAGTCCACGCTGCGCGCCGTGGGTGCACGGGGTGTGCCGCAACTGGTGGTGACAGGGCAGGGCGGCGCGCTGCGGCTGTTGGGGGGCGATGCGCTGCTGGGGCCGCGCGAGCAGTTGGTGGCGCTGGTGCGGGCAGCGGCCTAACGGACAGCCACTCGCAGTCAACGAAAAAACAATCACCGTTCACGCGCAGCTCGCCGAAGAGCGGTGAAAGGCTTCGACAGGCTCAGCCCGAACGGTTTTTGAGGGGCTCAGCCCGAACGGTGTGGGGCGAGTGAAGATGCAGCCACAACTACCCGTTCACGCTGAGCCCTTCGGCAGGCTCAGGACAGGCTTGTCGAAGCGCCGCGCAAGGCTTCGACAGGCTCAGCCCGAACGGTGTTTGAGAGCTCAGCCCGAACGGTGTGGGGGTGAGTGAAATGGAATCCCCAATATCCGTTCACGCTGAGCCCTTCGACAGACTCAGGACAGGCTCGTCGAAGCGCCGCACAACGCTCCGACAGACTGTGACCTGCACCGACCCCCGCTCACTCCATCGACGGATCGATCAACACCTTCGCACCCGTATTCCGCGCACCATAAAACGCGATCGCATCGGCGCTCACAGCCCCGGCCAGCGACACCGTGCGCGCGTAGTGGCTGGCAAACGTGGTCTTCAACTCCGCCGCCACGCGCGCGCGCAGCGCCTGGGCCGCGGCATCACCGATCTTGGCCAGGAACGGAAACAGCAGCCAGCCGCCAATGCCCCAGGCCATGCCGAACGTGCGGTGGATCTCGGTCGGCCGCGTGTCCAGGTGGCCGTACAAGTACACCTGCTTGTGCACCGCCGATCCATACCGGCTGTACTCCTGCGCCTTGCGGTTGATGGCCGCTTCCATGCACTGCAGGATCTGCCCGGCCAGCGTGCCGCCGCCGGTGGCGTCGAACGCGATGGTCGCGCCCGTGGCCACCAGCGCCTCGGTCAGGTCGGCCACGAAAGTGGGCGCGCTGGTGTCGCACACATACTGCGCGCCGATGCCGCGCAGCAGCGCTGCCTGCTCGGGCTTGCGCACGATGTTGACCAGGCCGATGCCGTCCTTCTGGCAGATCTTGTTCAGCATCTGGCCCAGGTTGCTGGCCGCGGCGGTGTGCACCAGCGCG
Organism: Acidovorax sp. NPDC077693; assembly: GCF_044542805.1. NCBI lineage: Bacteria > Pseudomonadati > Pseudomonadota > Betaproteobacteria > Burkholderiales > Comamonadaceae > Acidovorax > Acidovorax sp. NPDC077693. The sequence goes on from NZ_JBITVD010000020.1 coordinate 76,971, forward strand.
GTGTGGCCCTCGCGCTTCATGGCCTCCACCATGCTCAGCGCGGTCAGCGGGTTGACGAAGCACGATGCGCCCTCGGCCGCCGTGGTGCCTGCGGGCAGCGGCAGGCACTGCGCCGCCGGCATGGCGCGGTACTGCGCGTACATGGCGCCGCCAATGACCGCCACCGTGCGGCCCAGCAGCGCCTGCGCGGCGGGCGACGCGCCCGCAGCCACCACCAGGCCCGCGCCCTCGTTGCCCACGGGCATGCTCTGGCCCAAACGTGCGGCCATGCCGGGCATGGCGCGCTCGGGGATGCGGGCCGTGGCCACCGGGCGCTCGGCCGTGCCGGTGACCTGCACCGTGGACAAATCGGCGGGGCCCAGCAGCAGGCCGATGTCCGACGGGTTGATGGGCGTGGCCTGCACCTGGATCAGCACCTCGTCGGGCCCCGGCGTGGGCACGGGCGTGGGCTCCAGGCTGATCTGCAAGGTGCCGTCGGGCTGGACGAGCGAGCGCAGTTGCAGTGCGGTGGTGGGAATGTCGGTGGTGGTGGTCATGCTTGGCTTTCGGTAGGAAGAAGGGCGCGCCGTTGGTTCAATTGCGCGCCCCGGTGCCAAACATTAGAACTGGATTGCGCCGCAGCCACGGTCGCGCAAGTGCCTTGCGGCGGCAGGGTTGCTGTCGTGGTCCGCAGTGCCGGCCGGCACGCAGGCCGTGTCGCCACGCACCATCAACTCCCCAGCGTGCGCAGCATCTGCTCGTACATCGCATCCACCGCTGGCGAGCGCAGCGACACCTTGCTGCGCAGCACCGCCACCTCCATCGAATCGAGCAGCGGCAGGTCAAACTCTGCCGGCAGGTCCTGCAGTATCTGCAGATGCGCGGGCACGCTGCAGCGCGTCAGCACCGCCACGGCCAGGCCGCTTTCCACCGCGGCCAGCTGCCCCGCCAGGCTGGAGCTGTGGTACACGATGCGGTGCGCACGCCGCCGCGCCGCCAGCGCCTTCATCGTGGCGATGCGGGCCAGGCTGGCCGACTCGTACACCGCAATCGGCAGCGGGTCGCGCCGCCACACCTCGTGCTGCGGCGAGCCCACCCATACCAGCGGCTCATCAAACAAAAAGTGCCCGCGCTGCGGCTTGTCGCGCGAGACCAGCGCCAGGTCCAGTTCGCCCCGCCCCAGGCGCGGGATCAGTGACGTGGACTGCTCGCACGTCAGCTCGATCTCCACCCCGTGGTAGCGGTGCGCAAAGCTGCGCAGCACCGGCGTGAGGTAGGCGCTGGCATAGTCGTCCGGCACACCCAGCCGCACGCGCCCGGCCAGCTGCGGGCCGAACAGCGCCGTGTGCGCCTCGGCCTGCAGGTCCAGCACGCGGCGCGCGTACGACAGCAGCTCGGCCCCGGCCGGCGTCACCTCCAGGTGGCGCGGCCCGCGCAGCAGCACCGGGCGGCCCAGCGCGGCCTCCAGCTTCTTGATCTGCATGCTGACTGCGGATTGGGAGCGGTGCACCAGCGGCGCCGCGCCCGAGAGCGAGCCTGCGTCCACCACGGCCACAAAGGCGCGCAGCCAGTCGATCTGAAAGTCCGGGTGGTTCATGGTGGTGACAGGGCCTCGGTGGGTGTGTGCAGTGGTGTGATCTGGCGTCTTGCCGTGTGGCTGGCGCCTGCGCAGATTCTCTGGTCCGTCGCACAGGGATTGGGGCGGGCTTCGACAGGCTCAGCCTGAACGGTCGGTGTGAACGTGAGTGCGGGTGCGTGAGTGTGGATGGGTATGGGTGCGTGTGGAGACGTTGGATGCCGGGCTCTGTCAAACGCCATCTTTAAAGGCATTCGTTTATCGAATGTTAGTCGTTCGAATTATCCGTTTTACACCACAACGCTAAACCCCGAGCATCAGCCCCATGAATCTCAAAGCCGGCATCGCAGCGTCCCTATCCCCCGCAGAGCCATCGCAACCACCTGTCCAGCGCGAGCGCGACGGCCAGTGGCTGCTCATCGCCGGGGGCGTGCTGCTGGGCACCATCGGCGTGTTTGTGGAAGAGGCGGGCCAGCACCCGCTGGTGACGGTGTGGTTCCGCTGCGCATTCGGTGCGCTGGCGCTGCTGGCCTGGTGCCTGGCCACGGGCCGGGGGCGCGAGCTGCTGCTCAGCGGCCGCGCCCGCTGGGTGGCGTGCGCCACCGGCGTGCTCATGGTGTTCAACTGGGCGCTGTTCTTCGCGGCCATCCCGCGCACGTCCATCGCCGTGGCGACGGTGATCTTTCACATCCAGCCCATCTGGGTCATCGTGTTCGGGGCCCTGTTCCTGCGCGAGGCCGTCTCGCCCACGCAGTGGCTGGCGACCCTGGCCGCATTGAGCGGCCTGGTGCTGACCACCGGCCTGCTGGACGGCACCGCAGCGGCTGCGGCCGCCAGCAGCAGCGGTGGCAGCGGCAGCTACATGGCCGGCGTGCTGATGTGCCTGGGCGGCTCGCTGTGCTACGCGGGCGTCACGCTGCTGGCCAACACGCAAAAGGCCATCAGCCCCTTTGCGATGGCGCTGTGGCAGTGCCTGGTGGGCGCCGTGGCGCTGGTGTGGGCGCCGTTCGTGCTGGGCTGGCCGCAGCAGGGCGCTGCATGGGCCTGGCTGCTGGGCCTGGGCGTGGTGCATACGGGGCTGGCGTATGTGGTGCTGTTCGCCGGCATGGCCCGCCTGGCGCTGGGGCGCATCGCCGTGCTGCAGTTTGTGTACCCGCTCACCGCGGTGCTGGTGGACTGGGCGGTGTATGGGCGCACGCTCAGCGCCGTGCAACTGGCGGGTGTGGGGCTGATGGCGGGGGCGTTGTGGACGATCCGGCGGCCCCAGTTGTCCGCCAAGCAGGCCTGACGCTGCGCGGGGCGCTTTAGCAGAACGCCGCTGTAATTTCCTGTAATCGCCAAGCCGTCCGGTCGGCGCCACGATGGGCTCGCTTCCTCAACAAGTGGTGAAGCCGAGGGCGCCGAAAATCGTCAAAGAGTAGGCATTCAGGAGAGCGGAAAATGAAAAAAATCATGACTGCAGCGCTTGCTGTGCTGCTGTGCGGGACGGCCTTGGCCAGGCCCACGTATGTGTTCCAGCCTGACTGGAATGAAGAAATCAACAACGACGTGAACAATCCCGCCACCGCAAAGCCCTACACGCAAACTCAGGTCCAGACATTTCTGGAAAACGTCAAAAACCGAGGTGCCGACGAATCCAAGGCCGCCCAGGTTCTGCGCGCGTGTGGGCAGGTCCAGATAAAGAAGGGGTGTCATCAGGCCTCCGAGCCCCACATCACGATCTGGGTGGATGGCCGGGTCAAATCCAACCAGGTCAAAGCCTGCCAGAAGGTCGACCCTGACAGCGCCGTGCATGTGAACGGCTGCGATGCGCGCTGAGCGGCACCATGTTGTCAGCGGGGCAGACTTGCCGCCGCTGACGAAAACCGCTCAGGGCGCCTTGCCCGCCGCGATGCCTGCCGTTGCAGACGCCGGAATGTGCCGCTGAAAGAACTGCACCACCTGCGCATTGAACACCTGGTGAAACGCCACCCGGTCGAACCCCGGCGCATCGCGGCAAATGTCCGGCGCCACCTCGGCCAACGCCGGCGAGCAGGGCGCCAGAAAGGCATAGTGCCCCGCGTTGGCGGCCAGATGCCAGTCGGGCGCGCGGGGCAGGCCCTGGCGCACGGTTTCCACGCTGTTCAACGTGACGCCGTCGCCACCCAGCGCCGACGCCCACAACTGCACCGGCACGCCGACCTGCCGGAGGCCCTTGGCGTCGAACACGCTCAAGGGGTCGACGATGACCGCCGCCTTGATGCGCGCATCCGGCGCGGGTGTGGCCGGTATCTCGTTGCGCCGGATCTCGCCGCACAGAGGCCGGTTGGACAGCGGTGGGCACAGGTCTGGCCGCAGCGTCCAGGCCGGCACCGCGCCAGTGGCCACCAGCCCCGTGTAGCCCCCGCGTGAAAAACCGAAGAAGCCGACCTTGCCCGCGTCCAGCTGCGCGCGCTGCGGCCATGCGCCCAGCATGTAATCCGTCAGACGCTTCATGTCCACGGGCCGCGTGGCAAAGGCCGACAGGTGGCCCTGGCGGCTCATGTCCTGAAAGTTGTCGCCCGGGTGGTGGATGGCGGCCACCACATAGCCCGCATCGGCCAGCGCTGCCGCCGTGTCGTGGTGCCCCAGGGCCGATCCGCCCGCGCCGTGCGACACCACCACCAGCGGCAGACCTGGGCCGGTGACAGGGCAGTCCCGCGTGCCTTGCAGCACCAGCGGCGCCAGGTCGATGCGGCCCGGCGGTGTGCTGCACGGCGACCACACGGCGCCGCGCAGCGCGGGCCCGTCCTGGTCGGCGGGCACCTCGATGAAGGCAAAGCCTGCGGCCTGGGCCAGGGTGGCGGCGCTGCAGAGCGCCGCGGTGGACAGCCAGCGAAAGGCAATGCCAAAGCCAGGGCGGGCATGGAGGCGGGAGATGAATCCAGTGGAGGTCATGGTGATGGATGGCCGGGGGCGGTTGGGAACTGGCAGGCCGTGCGCAGGTCGGCGTGCGCGGCGTTGCGCCGCACAGTGTGCCGCAGCCTGCGCGCCGGGACCGGGCCGATCTTGCGGCCTTGCAGCATGGCTGCATCGGTGGGTGGCTCGGCAGTCATCCCTGTGAACCGGTCACGCAGAGCCCTGTGGCTGGTGATGGCGGGGCTGCCGACGTGCGGCGCAGGGCTTCGACAGGCTCAGCCCGAACGGTTGGTGGCGCTCAAAGAACGGCAGCCAAAACCTCAGTCAAGGCCCGCTGCCGTCGGCGCCCACCCATGCTGCCTCGTTATGGCCCGAACACCATCGCCTGGTGCGCCCCCACGCCCGCCAGCACGCCTTCGGCCGACGCCAGCGTGGCGTTGTGCCGCATCAGCGTGGCGTCGCCCGCGGCGTACACGCCGGGCACCGTGGTCATCTTGTTCGCATCGGTGCGGATGCACGGGCCCATGGGGCCGTCGTCCATGGCGCAGCCCAGTTGCTCGGCCAGCGGGCTGGCGGGGCGGGTGGTGGCCGCTACGTACAGGGCGTCCAGCGGCAGCAGGCGCGCGCCGCTGTCGCCATGGGCCTGCAGGCGCACGCCGTGCAATGCCCCGCCGTCGCCTTCCAGCGCCGCAATGCGCGCAGGCTCCACCGCAATGCCCAGCGCCAGCAGCCGCTCGCGCTCGGCGGGCTCCAGCGTGGACTCGCCGTTCAGGAAGAGGGTGGTGGGGCCCCAGTCGGCAATCAGCTGCGCGTGCATGCCCGACTGCGGCGAGTGGTACAGCACGCCCAGGCGCTGGCCCGCAAACTCGTAGCCGTGGCAATAGGGGCAGTGCAGCACGCTGGTGCCCCAGCGCTCGCGCAGGCCAGCGATGTCGGGCAGGCCATCTTGCACGCCAAAGGCCAGTACCAGCTTGTGAGCCTCCAGGTGCGTGCCATCGTCCAGCACCACGGCAAAGCCGCTCTCCGGTGACCCCGTGCTTTGCTGCGCCGTGGCGGACACGGCCGTGCCCTGGCGCAGCGCCACCGTGGGGTAGGCCAGCAGCTTGCGGCGCGCCTGCTCGATCATCGCCAGCGGCGGCTCGCCGTCTTGCCCGAAGAAGCCGTGCGACGCGGCGGCAAACCGGTTGCGCGGCTGGCCCGCATCCACCACGCACACGCGCCGCCGGGCCCGCGCCAGCTGCATCGCGGCCGACAGGCCGGCAAAGCTGCCGCCTATCACGATCACCTCACACGCCTGGGTGGTTGTCATTGCTGCTGCCGCCATGAGAAATCTCCTTGTGACCGTGGCACCCTGCCACCATGCGTTGATGAAACTCGGCCGACAACTGCGCCAGCGTCACCTCGCCCAGGCGGGCCAGCAGCACCTCTTCGGCGGCCTGGTACGCGTCCGTCAGCGCGCGGTTGACGGCCTGCTCGACGATGCAGCCCGGGCTCTCCACCCTGTTGCCCACCGCCAGCAGCGTGGGCGCGCCCAGCGCTTCGTGGATGTCGCGCAGGGTCACTTCGGACAGCGGGCACGACAGCACCCACCCTCCGCCATGCCCCTTGGCCGACGAGACAAAACCCGCATACCGCAGCCCCGCCATCAGGCGGCGGACCACGACCGGGTTGGTCTGCATGGCCTGCGCCAGCGACTCGGACGTGGCGGGGCCATCCATCTCTGCCATGTGCAGCAGCGCGTGGAGGACGTTGGAAAGGCGGCTATCTCGTTTCATGCAACATTCAAAGTTGCGTGATGTTAGCATGGGCCCAGAAGGAGCGCTGGCGGGTTCACCGGATACTACTGAATTGATAGCTGCTAGCGCTTGATAGACAAGCGGTAGGGGCCAATTTGGCTTGATTTTCTGGCCCCTGTGGTGCACCCCCACCCGTTCGGGTTGAGCCTGTCGAAACCATGCGCCCGCCTTGCCAGCCCCTGGCTCACCCCACCGCAAAACGCCATACCCACCGCATCCACCGCACACCACACCATGCCCCATCCCACCACCACGACCCCCTTCACCGACCCCGCCGCCGTCGCCCGCTACGCCGAAGGCCCCCGCCGCAACGTGCCCGGCTACGACAGCCTGCTGCCCATGGTCCGCATCCTGCTGGCCGAGCGCGTGCCCGCCGACGGCCGCGTGCTGGTGGTGGGCGCAGGCGGCGGGCTGGAGCTGGAGGACATGGCGCGCGCGCACCCCGGCTGGCGCTTCGACGGTGTGGACCCGAGCCAGCCCATGCTGGACCTGGCCGCGCAGCGGCTGCAGAGCGCGGGCGTGTCGGGCGACCGCGTGGCGCTGCACCACGGCTATGTGCAGAGCGCACCGGCCGGGCCGTTCGATGGCGCGACGTGTTTGCTGACTTTTCACTTTGTGCCGCGCGAGGAGCGTGCGGCCATGGTGGCCGAGATCCGGCGGCGGCTGGAGCCCGGGGCGCCGTTCGTTGCGGTGCACCTGAGCGTGGCCGATGGTGATGCTGGTGGTGCTGGCCGCGAACGCGGGGCAGGGGAGCGCGACCTGTGGCTGTCGCGCTATGCGGCGTTTCAGGTGGCGTCCGGCATGGCGCCGGAGATGGCGGACCGCGGGCGTGCCAAGGTGGCGGCCGAGCTGGCGGTGCTGACGCCGCAGGAGGACGAGGCGATCCTGCGTGAGGCCGGGTTCGGCGATGTGCGCATGTTCTACATGGGGTTCGCGTTCAGGGGCTGGGTGGCAACGGCCTCCAGTGAACGCGGCGCTCACTCGCCCTGAAACCGTTCACGTTGACTGAGCCCATCCACAGGCTCAGGACACGCTCAGGACAGGCTTGCCGAAGCGCCGCCGCGCAAGGCTTCGACAGGCTCAGCCCGAACGGTTGCTCAACTTCAGGAGCCCCAGGCCAGCCAGCCGCTGGTGCAAGAAAACCCTCAACGCACAGGCGCCAGTGCCCATCGGTCCTTGGCCGCCTTCACCAGAAAATCAATCACCGCCTTCACCCTGGCCGCATTGCGCCGGCCCGGTGACGACACCGCGTACAGCGTGTGCACCGTGCGGGACGCAAAAGGCGCCAGCACCTCCACCAACCGGCCTTGCGCCACGTCGGCCGCCGCGAGCGGGCACGACAGCATGCCAATGCCCGCGCCGCCCACCAGCGCGTGGTGCACCAGGGCCGAACTGCTGGCGGCCAGGCGCGAGCGCACGGTCACCTCCAGCGGCTTGCCCTGTGCGTTGCCGCGTGGATTGAGAAATGTCCAGGTCACCGCCGGCCCCTGTGAGGTGTGCGTGACGGTGTGGTGCTGCTGCAGATCGCTGGGGTCGGCGGGCGTGCCGTGCAGGCGCAAATATTCCGGAGCCGCGTACAGGCGCCGCTCGAACCGGCCCAGCGCGCGCGCCACCACCAGATCGCTGTGGCCCACGGTGGTGCGCAGCGCCACGTCGATGCCCTCCGTCACCAGGTCGGCCACGCGGTCATCGGCCAGCAGCTCCACCCGCAGGGCGGGGTAGCGCGCCTGCAGGTCCGCCATGTGGGGCAGCACCAGCGCCTCGCAAATCTCCTGGCTGGAGGCCAGGCGCAAGGTGCCCGCCACGCGGCTGCGCTGGTCCGACAGCGATGCCCCGATGTCCTCCAGCTGCGCCAGCAAGGCACGCGCTTCCTGCGCCAGCTCTGCGCCCTCGGGCGTGGCCGACAGGCCGTGCGTGGACCGGCGCAGCAAGCGCACGCCGTAGCCGGCCTCCAGCCGGTCCACCCCACGCGCGACCACCGACACCGCCACATCCATCTCGCGCGCCGCCGCAGAAAACGAGCGCAGGTCGAGCGACCGCACCAGCCACCGCAGGTCGGCCGGGTCGGGGAGGAAGGAGCGGGGTTCTTGTTTCATCGTGCGCGCCTTTGCGTGCGGAGCAAAAGCCATTATCGCCACGGGCGGTTTCCGTGGCGGAGCGCAATTTCTACAGTGAAGGCTCGTTCAACCCCATGCATTCAACAGGAGCTCTCCATGCCCATCCTCAACGTCAAAGTGTCCGCCCAACGCACGCCCGAACTGTCTGCCCGCATTGCAGAAACCCTGCTGGACCTGACCACCCGCGTGCTCGGCAAGCGGCGCGACCTGACCGCCGTGGTCATCACCTTTGTGGACCCGGCCGACTGGTACATCGCCGGCCGGTCGCTGGCCGAGCTGAAACAGTCGAGCTTCTACTTCGACGTCAAGGTGGTGGACGAGACCAACACCAAGGCCGAAAAGGCGCGCTACATCGCCGAGGCGTTTGAAGCCTTCGAGGGCCTGCTGGGCACCTTGCACCCCGAGAGCTACGTCTACGTGCAGGACGTGCGCGCCGCCGCCTACGGCTTTGGCGGCCGCACGCAGGAATACCGCCACCAGCACCCCGAGCAATAAGCAACCGAGCCATCAATCAAGCAAGCAACCCACCAATCCATCAACGGCGACCTACCCAGGAGCACCGACATGACGATGACAACAACGACGACGCACAACAACCATCTCGCAGATGTGATCGTGGCCCGTGCGATGGAGCGTGCGGGCCTGGCGGGCTGGATCCCCGAAGGCGAAGGCAAGTGGTCCCTGCCCATCCAGTTCCTGCCCGACGATGCTGGCTGGGTGGAACTGATGCGCCTGTCCCCCGGCACGCGGCTGGGCCTGCACCGGCACACGGGCGAAGTGCACGCCCTGACGCTGGCGGGCGAGCGCCGCCTGAACGACGGCCGCGTGGTGCGGCCGGGCGACTACATCCACGAGCCCGCTGGCAATGTGGATTGGTGGGAGGCGATGGGGACCGAAGTGCTGCTGGTGCATGTGGTGGTGAAGGGCCGCGTGGAGTACCTGGGGCCGCACCATGCGGTGTTGCAGCGGATTACTACGGCGGATCGTCGGGAGGATTACCAACGCTGGTGTGAGGCGGAGGAGTTGGTGCCACGAGATTTGGGTTGATGACGTTTTTCACGCATCGCGCTCGAGGGTGCGCTGCGGTCCGGGGCGGGCTACAGGAGAAATATGGATGAAACCAGGCTCCACCGCTTTATGGTCAAGCGCTGGTAGCTCTCAAAACAAGAGCATATGTGCCTGCCGACGGCCGAGTTCTGGTGGTGGACGCAGCGCTGCGCTGCACTCGATCTGAAGGAGATGGCGCGCGCGCACCCCGGCTGGCGCTTCGACGGCGTGGACCCCAGCCAGCCCATGCTGGACCTGGCCGCGCAGCGGCTGCAGAGCGCGGAACTGTCGGGCGACCGCGTGGCGCTGCACCACGGCTATGTGCAGAGCGCGCCGGCCGGGCCGTTCGATGGCGCGACGTGTTTGCTGACTTTTCACTTTGTGCCGCGCGAGGAGCGTGCGGCCATGGTGGCCGAGATCCGGCGGCGGCTGAAGCCCGGGGCGCCGTTCGTTGCGGTGCACCTGAGCGTGGCCGATGGTGATGCTGTTGGTGACGGCGATGACGGGGCAGGGGAGCGCGACCTGTGGCTGTCGCGCTATGCGGCGTTTCAGGTGGCGTCCGGCATGGCGCCGGAGATGGCGGACCGCGGGCGTGCCAAGGTGGCGGCCGAGCTGGCGGTGCTGACGCCGCAGGAGGACGAGGCGATCCTGCGCGAGGCCGGGTTCGGCGATGTGCGGATGTTCTACATGGGGTTTGCGTTCAGGGGGTGGGTGGCGTTGGGCTCAGCTTCCCAGGCTCGGCGCTGTCCGCGGGGATCTCAAACCGGCCTTGGTCAATGTCTGTTGGCGAGATCGTTTGTGTTGAGTGCAGCATCACCGCAGCAGGCAGGACATTGAAAATGTTGACACAGAAAATCTAGACACATTCTTCAGATCCTGCTCAGAATCCGCCCGGCTGTTAGTTCATGCAAATCAGAGGGGAGGGCGGAATGTGGCCGTTTGATGAGATTGCGCGTGCAGCACGCACGGTGGTTGAGAAGGCGAAAGAAGTTGTCACCGCCGTAGTCGAAACTGCTGTGGATGCAGCCGCGGCCGCGGGTGATGCCATTGCTGGTGCGGCTGGCGTAGTAGGCGGTGCCATCAGAACCGTGGCGGGTGTTGTCGGAGGTTTTCTGAGAGGCCGCCTGGGACTCATCCGGCGATGGGTGGTGAATAACTGGGGTGACACTTGGTATGGACATGCAGCACAGGGCTTGATCGATCTCGTCCGGATCGGGGTGGGAGCGGTGGAGCTTGGCGTCAAGGTGCTAGGCGCCGTCATCGTTTTGGGTGGACAGGTCATCGGCGACGTCCTGAAGGGCGACTGGTCGGAAATTCCTGGACGCTTTGACGAGTTCAACGAAACCGTGCGTTCTGACTGGGAAGAGATGAACCTGGCGTTGGGCGAGTGGGTGATCGACGAGAGCGTGATTGGACGCAAGGTCACAGGCGCTCCACGCACGCGGGCCGTTGCGTGGAGTGTGGCGGCTGGGCTGGAGATCAACGAGTTTGGAACGCGTGATCCTCGTACTTATCGAGACACAGGCATTCGCTACGAATTCGAGTTGCGCGATGGCGAGGTGTTCTTCCGTGCGTGCACCATGACAGATAGCGATCCGGCGTGGCAAAAGCTGGTGTTCCAGCCCAATGACAGCCAGGGAAGCATGATCGGTTTCGACCATCGACGGATGGGAGATCTCACTGTGGAGGTTGGCAGCAACCCTCCGAATGTGCAGGGCCCCGTCATGCCCGCGCCGCGATTCGAGAGCATCAGCGCAAACGCGGACCGAGTGTTTGCCAAAGAGGAAGGCAAGGACAACTTCTACTTCTTGCTTATGGATGAGCTTTTCTGGGGGCCGACGACGCTGTCGGGCGCTGACCCCTATGACTCCCCAATGCTTGAGATGCCGAGCAACTATTTCAAGATCGATCCCGAACAGAACAAACCCTCCGCAGACCTGGAGGATATCGAGGCGCCGCTGCTCGGACCTTTGCCAAAAATTCCGCAGTCAGAGCGGCACGGTTTGTTCAGGGAGGTACTGAAGCAAGGTGCCCTCGGCATGGTTGTCAAAGTGAAGCCTAGGCTTTGGTATCGCATCGATTGCCGCCCGCCGCTTGACAGTGGCGAGCCCCCAGAGATCCTTCCGATGTCGGCTGGTGTTAACGGCATTTCTGTGCCGACGTATGGGCATGTCACCCGTCGCTCTATCACGAAGTTCATCGGTGGTGCGCAGTCTCCCCAAATAGAGCAATCCATCGACTTCCAGCAAGTGCTGGATATCGGCGTAGGCAACACGCACTACCACGAGCCGTGGACCAATATTTATGGTGGTGAGCTGCGCAATACCCGGCTGGAGTACTTCCAGAGGCTGGCACTCGGCGAGCTGACCTATTCTTTTCTCAATGGCCCCTTGACAGATGGCGATCACTTTGCGGATGGCACTTGCAATTTCTATGTGCTGGTGCGGTTGTATGACAGTGATAACTATGTCGTGCTCTATTGCGACGAGCAGACCTTCTTCACACAGCGTTGGCGACTGGCCAATCCGGCGGATGGCGCTCCGGTGGAGATGACCTCCATGAATTTCTCCATCGCTGGTGCGTTGGATGGAACCCGTGACAGAGGCATGTACGCATTCGAGCCGGGGCAGTTCTGGTCACCTTTTGGCTCGCGCTACCTCAATCAAAACTCACGCATGGCGGTGTCGCGTACCGTGGTCATGCTCAGCGGAGCCGACCCGCACAGTGGGCACGCAGAGTTGTACTCGGCCAACGTCGGCTACGGAGTCTTTGACCGTACCTGGCGCTTTCGCGACCTGAATGCTGCGGGATTTCACATTGCTCCGGCGTTCACCAGTTCGGATGAATGCCGCATGGCCGATGCGTCGCTTCCTGTGGAATCGCTTGCCAGTCGAACAGCCAAGGATGGGCGTGTTGAGGGGATTGCCCCCAAGACTGTCTGGCCCCAGACCGTGAGGTTGCGTGAGGACATGCAAATTGTCCTTGTCGGGACGGGCGCGGGAGTGGTCCCAGGCGAGGTGTTCGCCGGTGTCTGGACACAGTCTTTGCTCCCGGCAGACTGCGAGGTCCACCCTTCAAAAGAGATACATGCCCAGGGCCCTATCGCTGGTGCAGGTCAGCTGCCGCCCAAGCCCCGCCGAGGCTTCAGCCATCCGTGGAATTTCTGGAGTGAGTCGGTCTTTGTGTTGGCGGATCGGTTCAGCCATCTGGGTGTTTATGCCCCTGTGAACGCGCGCACTCAGTTCTATGTTCTGGATGTTCTCGATGGCTCAGACGTGGAAGAACTGCCGGGCACCTGGACCTTCATCGACGACCCACTCAGCACAGGCCCCCAACCGGGCCAGCTGTACATCAAAGCACTCAAGCTGCACTGGGGTGTTGCCGCACGGCACGCCAAGACTTTGATGCAGGACTTCTACAGCCAGGTGTGGGGGCTGGTCCTTCCCATCACGCGGTTGATAGCGTCCGTCCTATCTGCTGTGGAGCCTGTCTTGCGCGATGGCCTTTTGCGCTGGGAGGTGCCGCCACGCGATGCCGTACAGGCCGAAGAGCAGCTTCGCGCTTCACGTCGATCCATGTATCTGCGCGACGGTGTCTTCGACTTGGCCTGGAGAGGACCGCTCGGGCTCATCGCCACATGGCACGACAAGCGCGACGACGACCTCATGCCGCTGTCCGACCTGCCGATGGAAACCACATTGGTGACAGCTGGTGCCGGTGGCCGCCGCCTGCGCGTGCGTTTCAGGCAGCACTACCGCGCCACACAACCGCCTGTGGTGCAGTGGGCGCGGGTTGTGTTGCTGGAAGGGCGCCATGGGCCTGCGGTGGAAGTCCGTTATCGCAGCAATCGAACGCCGCACGACCTGCAATTGCAGTTGCACAGCCTCCACCTTGCGGCGCTTGACAGCCGACGTGAAGCTGGCGGCTTTGTGGTCGATCTGCTGAGCGGCCTTCAGCACCAGTCCATGTCGGCCGTAGCTGGCCGCGATGGCGAGTGGGTTGGGCAGTTTCCAGTCACCACAGCATGGGTGGCTGATCATGCCCGCTACCTAGGTCCGCAGGGGCGGCTGGCCTATGGAACCAGTCTGTGGTTCATGGGACCGACAGGGTTGGTTGCAATACCGGAAGCTACTGAGTTCGACTGATCCTCGGCCCGTACCGAAAATCGAATACTTTCTTTGGACTGAATTAGGTCAAAGTTAAGTCTTGCCCGGCCAAAGTAGACCGCATAGCATCCCTGTCAAGCACCCACCCCCATGAGGTGCTGCACAACAATGACAGGAGACAAGCCTTGCCATCCACCCGCTGGAGTCACTGCGGCACCGAAGACCTGGACGTCTTGCAGACCATCTTCTGGTCTGCAGGCGCGTCGCGCAATGCACTCGCGCAGCGTCTGGCCTATTCCAAGAGCAAGGCCAACGCCATGGTCGCGGCGCTGCTCGATGAAGGCCTGCTGGACGAGGTGGGCCTGCAAGAATCCTCCGGCGGCCGGCGGGCCGAAACCCTTCGATTGAGCGAAACCCTGGGCGTGGTCATTGGCGCCGACCTGGGCGCGACGAGCATGCAGGTGGCCATCATGCGGCCCGACATGACGGTGCTGGCGCGGCACCGCGAGCCCATCGATGTGCGCCAGGGGCCGGGCGTGATCCTGGCGCGGTTGCGCGGGTTGATGCGGGAGCTGATGGCGCGCTGCGGGCTGGCGGCGTCGCAGGTCATTGCCATCGGCATGGGCCTGCCGGGGCCGGTGGATTTTGAAAGCGGGCAGCTCGTCAACCCGCCGCTGATGCCCGACTGGGACGGCTTCTCGATCCGCGACTACCTGCGCGAGGCGTTTGCCGCGCCGGTGTTCGTGGACAACGACGTGAACCTGATGGCGCTGGGCGAGCTGTGGCGGCTGCAGCGCAATCTGCCCAACTTCCTCGTCATCAAGGTGGGCACGGGCATTGGCTGCGGCATCGTGTGCCACGGGCAGGTGTACCGGGGTGCCAATGGGTCGGCCGGTGACGTGGGCCACATCTGCGTGGACCAGAGCGGGCCGCGCTGCCACTGCGGCAACCAGGGCTGTGTGGAGGCGATGGCCGCCGCACCCGCCATGGCGCGCATGGCGATGGAGGCCGTGGAGCGGGGCGAGAGCGCGATGCTGGCCGAGCGCCTGCAGGCCACCGGCACGCTGACCACCGAGGACGTGGCCCAGGCCAGCCGGGCGGGCGATGTGGCGGCCAACGCCATCATCCAGCGCGCGGGCAGCCTGGTGGGGCAGATGCTGGCGTCCATCGTGAATTTCTTCAACCCGTCGCATGTGTTCATTGCAGGGCGGGTGACGGACATGGGGCCGCTGTTCCTGGCGTCGGTGCGGCAGAGCGTGTACCACCGGTCGCTGGCGCTGTCCACGCGGCACCTGGAGATTCAATACGCGCCGCTGGCCGACGATGCGGGCGTGGTGGGCGCGGGCGTGCTGGCCATGCAGCAGAGCTTGGCGCTGTCGCCGCGTGCCTCTTCTTCTGCGACCAAAGCCAATGCCGTGGGGGCCGCACGATGAGCGTCGCTGTCGAGTTTCGCAATGTGACCAAGGAGTTCGGCCCGGTGCGCGTGCTGCACGGCGTGGGCTTTGCGCTGCAGCCGGGCCGGGTGTACGGCCTGCTGGGCGAGAACGGCGCGGGCAAGTCCACGCTGATGAAGATTCTGGCGGGGTACGAGAGCCCCACCACCGGCGAGGTGGTGGTGGACGGCGCGGTGCGCGCCCCGGGCGGTGGATCGCGCGCGGCCGAGGCACAGGGCATTGTGCTCATCCACCAGGAGTTCAACCTGGCGGACGACCTGACGATTGCGCAGAACATCTTTCTGGGCCATGAGATCAAGCGTGGTCCCTTCCTGGATGACAAGGCGATGCGCGAGAAAACGCGCGCTGCCCTTGCACAGGTGGGTTTGCCACTGGACCCGGACACGCGGGTGCGCAAGCTCATCGTGGCCGAAAAGCAGCTGGTGGAGATTGCCCGCGCGCTGGCCCGCAATGCGCGCCTGCTCATCATGGACGAGCCCACCGCCACGCTGACCCCGGGCGAGACGGAGCGCCTGTTTGCGCTGATGGCCGGGCTCAAGGCCGCGGGCGTGACCATCATCTACATATCGCACAAGCTCGACGAAGTGGAGCGCACCACCGACGAGGTGGTGGTGATGCGCGACGGCCTGCTGGTGGCGCGCGAGGCCACGGCCAGCGTGACGCGGCGGCAGATGGCCAACTTGATGGTGGGCCGCGAGCTGGCGGATTTGTTCCCGCCCAAGCTGCCCGCGCCTGCGGGTGGAGAGCCCGCCATCAAGGTGCGGGGCCTCTCGGTGCCGGGCTGGGCCGAGGACGTGAACTTTGACGTGCGGCGCGGCGAGATTCTGGGCTTTGCCGGGCTGGTGGGCGCGGGGCGCACGGAGCTGTTCGAGGGTCTGCTGGGCCTGCGCCCGCGCTCGGCCGGCACGGTGGAGCTGGCGGGCAAGCCGGTGAATTTGAAAAGCCCGCGCGATGCGGCGCGCCATGGCCTCACGTACCTGAGCGAAGACCGCAAGGGCAAGGGCCTGCACGTGCACTTCAGCCTGCGGCCCAACCTGACGCTGATGGCGCTGGAGCGCTACGCCCAGCCCTGGCTCGACCCGGCGGCCGAGCAGGCTGCGCTGCGCGATGTGGTGCAGGAGTTCGGCATCCGCACCGGGTCGCTGGAGGTGCGCGCGTCGTCGCTGTCGGGCGGCAACCAGCAAAAGCTGGCGCTGGCCAAGGTGCTGCACCCCGGCCCCAGCGTGGTGGTGCTGGACGAGCCCACGCGCGGCGTGGACGTGGGCGCCAAGCGCGAGATCTATCACCTGGTGCAGCGCCTGGCAGAGCAGGGGCTGGCGGTGGTGGTGATTTCTTCCGAACTGATGGAGCTGATCGGCCTGTGCCACCGCGTGGCGGTGATGCGCGCCGGGCGGCTGCAGACCACGCTGCAAGAACCACATTTGACCGAAGAGGAGTTGATCGCCCATGCCACAGGTACCCGCTGAAAACGCCACCACCCCAGCGGGCCGCCACGGCGGCGCCACGGCCTGGTGGGGCAAGCTGCACGGGCTGGGCCCGGTCATCGGGCTGGTGCTGCTGTGCATTGCCGGCACGCTGCTCAACAGCAATTTCGCCACCTACGACAACGTGATGAACGTGCTCACGCGCACGGCCTTCATCGGCATCATCGCGGTGGGCATGTGCTTTGTGATCATCTCGGGCGGCATCGATTTGTCGGTGGGGTCGATGGCAGCGCTGATCGCGGGCTCGGTGATTTTGTTCATGAACGCGATGGCGCCCGTGCTGGGCTCGCCCCTGGCGGCCGTGGTGGTGGGCATGCTGCTGGCGGTGGTGCTGGGCGCGGTGTTCGGGCTGGTGCATGGTTTGCTCATCACCAAGGGGCGCATCGAGCCCTTCATCGTGACGCTGGGCACGCTGGGCATCTTCCGCGCGTACCTCACGTATTTTTCGAACGGCGGGGCCATCACGCTGGAGAACGATCTGTCGGACATCTACAGCCCGGTGTACTACGCCAACCTGCTGGGGGTGCCGATTCCGGTCTGGGTCTTTTTGCTGGTGGCTGTCATCGGCGGCGTCATCCTGAACCGCACGGCCTATGGCCGCTATGTGCAGGCCATCGGCTCCAACGAGCAGGTGGCGCAGTACGCGGCGGTGGACGTGCACAAGATCAAGATCCTGACGTACATGCTGCTGGGGGTGTGCGTGGGCATTGCCACGCTGCTGTACGTGCCGCGCCTGGGGTCCGCATCGCCCACCACGGGGCTGCTGTGGGAGCTGGAGGCCATCGCTGCGGTGATCGTGGGCGGAACGGTGCTCAAGGGTGGGGCGGGCAGCATCACCGGCACGGTGGTGGGCGCGATCCTGCTGTCGGTGATCAGCAATATCTTGAACCTGACCAGCATCATCAGCGTGTATTTGAACGCGGCGGTGCAGGGGTTCGTGATCATCGCGGTGGCGTTCATGCAGCGTGGAAAGAGGTGATGGCCGTGTCGCCACTTCTTTCCTTTCATTCGCCCCGCGAGGCCGCCCCGACCCCCGAACCGTGCGGGCTGAGCCCTTCGACGGGGCTCAGGACAGGCCTGTCGAAGCCTGGGCACTCGCGCCCCATGGTGGCAGCCCTTCGACAGGCTCAGGGCGAACGGGGCAGGGCGAGCGCACTGCGCTGGATTCCGGCAATCCCCCAACCGTTCGGGCTGAGCCCGTCGAAGCCTGGGCACTCGCGCCCCATGGTGACAGCCCTTCGACAGGCTCAGGGCGAACGGGGTAGTGGCGCAGGCCCAAGGTGCTTGCACCCGTTTCGAAGCGCCTCCACCGGTTTTTGATTTCGTCAGTGTTCCCCAGTCGGCCAGGCTTTCATGGCCATTTTCAGCAAAGCAACAGCAACAGCAACAGGAGACAACGCATCATGAACAGCAAGACATCTACTTCGTCCTTCACCCGCCGCCTGGCCCTATCGGCCGTGGGTGCCGCAGCCGCGCTGGCGCTGGCCGGCCCGGCGGTGGCGCAGGCCAACAAGACGGTGGTGGGCGTGGCCATTCCGTCGGCCACGCACGGCTTCACCGGCGGCATCGTGTACTGGGCCAACCAGGCCAAGAAGGACCTGGAGAAGGCCCACCCCGGCCTGCAGGTCATCGTGAAGACCGCAGGCGGCGCGCCCGAGCAGGCCAACCAGCTGCAGGACCTGGTCACGGTGAACAAGATCAACGCACTGGTCATCTTCCCGTTCGAATCGGCCGCGCTGACCAAGCCCGTGGCCCAGGTCAAGGCCAAGGGTGTGTACGTGACGGTGGTGGACCGCGGCCTGACGGACACCAGCGCGCAGGACGCGTATGTGGCCGGTGACAACACCGCGTTTGGCAAGATTCCGGCCGAGTACATCGCCAAGGCGCTGAACGGCAAGGGCAACGTGGTGGCCATGCGCGGCATTGCGACCACGCTGGACAACGAACGCATGGACGCGTTCAACGCGGTGCTCAAGAACCACCCCGACATCAAGCTGCTGGACGCCAAGTACGCCAACTGGAACCGTGACGACGCCTTCAAGGTGATGCAGGACTACCTGACGCGCTTTCCGCAGATCGACGCGGTGTGGGCCGCCGACGACGACATGGCCGTGGGCGTGCTCAAGGCCATCGAGCAGGCCAAGCGCAAGGACATCAAGCTGGTGTTCGGCGGTGCCGGGGCCAAGGGCATGATCAAGACGCTGGCCGATGGCAGCAACCCGCTGATCCAGGCCAATGTGTCGTACAGCCCCAAGTTCATTTATGACTCGATCAAGCTCACGGCCGAGGCGCGCATCAAGGGCGAGAAGCTGCCTGCGACGACGATCATCCCGTCGGTGCTGATCACCAAAGAGAACGCGAAGAACTTCTACTTCCCCGACTCGCCGTTCTGATGGTGGTTTTGAGATAAAAAAAGGCCTCTACCGCTTGTCTGGTAAGCGCAAGCAGCTACTAAAAATATAGCAGTGACTGCTTGCTGGGCAAGTGGAGGCCATGGCTCTCAACCCATCCAGCCCGCACCCGAACCCGAACCCGAACCCACCCCCGCCCGTTCGGGCTGAGCTTGTCGAAGCCGCACCCAGCCGTGCCCGGCCTTCGACAAGCTCAGGCTGAACGGATTTGGGAGGTTGGGAGGTTGGGAGGTTCGGATGTTGGGATTCAACGATTGCCAGAAAAAAGCCATGGCAGTCACCACGACCCGAATGGCTCAACACCACCCCCGCCCGTTCGGGCTGAGCCTGTCGAAGCCACACCCTGCGTGCCCGGCCTTCGACAAGCTCAGGCTGAACGGTGGGTGGACCGAATAACCAGGACGCACGCACCATGCCAAGACCCGTCACCCTTTTCACCGGCCAGTGGGCCGACATGCCGCTGGCAGAACTCGCGCCCCTGGCCAAGAGCATGGGCTATGACGGCCTGGAGCTGGCCTGCTGGGGCGACCATTTCAACGTGCAGGAGGCGCTGTCGTCGCCCCAGTACGTGAAGGACAAGCACGCGCTGCTGGCCCAGCACGGCCTCTCGTGTTTTGCCATCGGCAACCACCTGGTGGGCCAGGCCGTGTGCGACCTGATCGACGAGCGCCACCATGCCATCTTGCCGCCCCACGTGTGGGGCAACGGCGAGCCCGAGGGCGTGCGCCAGCGCGCTGCTGAAGAACTGGCCGACACGGCGCGCGCGGCTGCGCAGTTCGGCGTGAAGACGGTCACCGGCTTCACCGGCTCGTCGGTGTGGCATTCGATCTACGCGTTTCCGCCCACCACGCAGGCGTATTGGGACAAGGGGTTCGTGGACTTCGCAGACCGCTTCGGCCCCATCCTCGATGTGTTCGAAGAGCACGACATCAACTTCGCGCTGGAGGTGCACCCCACCGAGATCGCGTTCGACATCGCCTCGGCCGAGCGTGCGGTTGCGGCGGTCAACCAGCACCGGCGCTTCGGCTTCAACTACGACCCGAGCCACCTGGCCTACCAGGGCGTGGACTACGTCAAGTTCATCCGCCGGTTTGCCGACCGCATCTACAACGCCCACATGAAGGACGTGTGGTGGGGAAAGGGCGACGGCACGGTGGGCACCTTCGGCGGGCACACCAGCTTTGGCGATGCGCGGCGCACCTGGGACTTTCGCAGCGTGGGGCGCGGGATGATCGATTTCGAATCCATCATCGTCGCGCTCAACGACATCGGCTACCAGGGCCCGCTCTCGGTGGAGTGGGAGGACAGCCGCATGGACCGCGTGCACGGCGCCACCGAGAGCGCGGCGTTCTGCAAGCGGCTCGACTTCAAGCCCGCGGCGGGCGCGTTCGACGCGGTGTTTGCGCGCGACCAGCAGAAGGTGTGAATGCTCTCCAGCCACCGCCACCATTCCACCGCCATCCACCACTCCCTCACCGTTCGGGCTGAGCCTGTCGAAGCCGGGGCAGGGTGCTCGACATCCCTTCGACAAGCTCAGGGCGAACGGCCGGGTGGTGACGGCAACAGCGAACCAAGAACAACAAACAAAGGCCTTCCGTATGTCCAGTGAAGTCAGAAAGCTCCGCTACGCCATGGTGGGCGGCGGCCACGGCGCCTTCATCGGTGCGGTGCACCGCAAGGCCATGGCGCTCGACGGCCAGTTCGCGCTGGTGGCCGGTGCGCTCTCGTCATCGCCCGAGCGGGCCCGCGCATCCGGCACCGAGCTGGGCCTGGCGGACGACCGCAACCACGGCAGCTGGCAGGACCTGCTGGCCGACGAGCTGCGCCGCAGCCCCGATGAGCGCATCGACCTGGTGAGCATCGTCACCCCCAACCACGTGCACCACCCGGTGGCCCTGGCGTTTGTGCAGGCGGGCTTTCATGTGGTGTGCGACAAGCCGCTGGTGCACACCAGCGCGCAGGCCGAGGAGCTGGTGGCGGCGGTGAAGCAGGCCGGCACCGTGTTCGGCGTGACCTACAACTACACCGGCTACCCGATGGTGCGCGAGGCCCGCCACCTGGTGCACAGCGGCGCCCTGGGCACGCTGCGCAAGGTCACCGTGGAATACAACCAGGGCTGGCTGGCCACGGCGGTGGAGCAGGGCGGCGGCAACAAGCAGGCCGACTGGCGGCTGGACCCGGCCCGCAGCGGCGCGGTGGGCACCATGGGCGACATCGGGTCGCACGCCGAGAACCTGGCCGCCACCGTCACCGGCCTGAGGCCGGAGGCGCTGTGCGCCGACCTCACCACCTTCGGCGCCGGCCGGCGGCTGGACGACGATGCGCAACTGCTGCTGCGCTATGCGGGCGGCGCACGCGGCGTGATCGTCGCGTCGCAGGTGGCCGCGGGGCTGGAGAACGATGTGCGCCTGCAGGTGTCCGGCACGCTCGGCACGCTGGTGTGGCGGCAGGAGGACCCCAACCACCTGGTGCATTCGCCGGTGGACGGGCCGCGCCGCATCCTCACCCGTGGCTCGCCGTGGCTCAGCGAATCGGCGCTGCGCGCAGGGCGCATTCCTGCCGGGCACCCGGAGGCTTTCATCGAAGCGTTTGCCAACGTCTACCTGGGCGTGGCGGCGGACATCCGGGCGCGGGCCGCAGGGCGCACCGCCACGGCGCTGGAGGCCGACTACCCGCGCGTGGAAGACGGGGCCGAGGGCGTGCGCTTCATCGAAAAGGTGGTGGAGTCCGCCGCGAGCGAGCGCAAGTGGACGCCCTTGGGCTGACCCGTCCGGACTGGCGTGGCAGGGCTGGGACAATGGCCCATGACCTCTGAAAAATCCAAGATGATCGCCGGCGAGCTCTACAACGCCGCCGACCCCGAGTTGGCCGCCGACCGCCTGCGCGCGCGCCAGCTGTGCCACGACATCAACACCACCCGCCCCGACACGGCGGGCACGGTGAAGGCGCTGGTCGCGCAACTGGTGCCGGGCGTGCCGGCCAGCGTGGCGATCACGCCGCCTTTTCAGTGCGACTACGGCTACAACATCACGCTGGGCGAGGGCGTGTACATCAACGTGAACTGCGTGGTGCTGGACGTGGCACCGGTGCACATCGGCGCGCGCACGATGATGGGGCCGGGCGTGCAGATCTTCACCGCATCGCACCCCATGTCGCCCGAGGAGCGTGCGGGCGGGCTGGAACTGGGTGTCGCGATCACCATCGGCGCGGACGTGTGGATCGGCGGTGGGGCGATCGTCTGCCCCGGTGTGACCATTGGCGATGGCGCGGTGATTGGTGCAGGCAGCGTGGTCACGCGCGATGTGCCGGCGCGGGTGTTTGCGGCGGGGAATCCGTGCCGGGTGGTGAAGCCGTTGGATCCGCTGGTGGTGTGAATGCGGTGGGTGGCGGGTGAGGCCGCGGTGCTTGCAAACCCGTGACGGGATGGTCGGCGCGCTGCGCTTGCCTGACCCCGTTCGCCCTGAGCCTGTCGAAGGGCTGCCAATTCGGGGCGCGTGTGCCCTGGCTTCGACAAGCTCAGCCCGAACGGTCGGGGGTTGAGAGATGGGGTGTGCAGGCGCTCGAGCGCTGCCCAGGTGTCACCAGCGCGAACTCACGCATTCGCCAACTGAAACCGCTGATCGAAATTCATCTTCCCCAGCACCCGCAGCGCCGCCGCACGCGTGGCGCTGTCTACCTTGCTGATGTCCAGGCTGTAGCGCTTGGCGGTGGACACCACGTCCACGCATTTGTGGCCCCATTGCACGGCCACGAGCAGGGTGGGGCGCTGGCCGGCCTCCACACCGCCCACGGAGACGCCGCGCTGCTCGGGCCGCAGCATGAATTCGAGATGCGGCGTGCGCGTGAGCGTGAGGCGGCTGGCACCGAGCGGGCCCAGGGCGAACGAGACGACCCAGTCGTCTTCGTCTTCCACGGTCAGAAACGGGACATGCTGGGGTGCTGCCATGGTGGGGCGTCGGGTGGGTGGTGGATGCTGGCGGGTTGCCAGACTGGTAGCGCTGCCCGGGTTGCGGGCGGCGGTCAGTATGCCGTTGCAAAAGCCGTGCCGAGGTCGGGAGAACCCGAGGTTGGGCCTTTCCAACGCCGCGGGGTTTCGTCAGGTGGCTGCAAGCCAAAACGTGCTGCGGTGGCGCGGTGCGGGCGGGTCCGCACGGCCTGCCGCGGTTCAACTATTGGTTGATTCATCGATTCAATCAGCGGTTGAATCGCCGTGCTCGCCCGGCCCTGGGCTACTTTGGGCCAGGGCCGTCGCCAGCTCGCCCACCGTCTGCAGCGCGGCTTCCAGGCGGCTTTGCGCCGGGTGCCCGTAGTTGATGCGCACGCAGTGGGCAAAGCGCCGGTCGGCCGAAAAGATCTGCCCCGGCGCCAGGCTGATGCCCTGCTGCAGTGCCTGGCGGTGCAGTTGCAGGGCATCGACCTGCTGCGGCAGCTCCACCCACACAAAGTACCCGCCCTCGGGCTGCGACACCCGCGTGCCCGGCGGGAAATGCCGGGCCACCGCGCCCAGCGCGATGGCCTGCTGCTGCGCCAGGCTGCGGCGCAGCTGGCGCAGGTGCCGGTCGTAGCCGCCCTGGGCCAGGTATTCGGACAGCGCCTGCTGCGACGGCGTGGCGGCCGAGAGGGTGGTCATGAGCTTCAAGCGCTGCACCGCCGTGGCAAACCGGCCCGCCGCCACCCAGCCCACGCGGTAGCCGGGCGCCAAGCTCTTGCTGAACGAGCTGCAGTGCATCACCAGGCCTTGGGTATCGAACGCCTTGGCCGGGGGCGGGCGGTGCGGGGCGAAGTGCAGCTCGCCGTACACGTCGTCTTCGATCAAGGGCACCTGGTGGCGGGCCAGCAGGGCGACCAGCTCGCGCTTCTTGCATTCGGGCATCAGGCTGCCCAGCGGGTTCTGAAAGCTGGGCATGAGCCAGCAGGCCTTGACCCGCTGGTGGGCGGGCTGGCGCTCCAGCGCCTCGGCCAGGGCGGCCAGGTCGATGCCGTCGCGCGGGTGGGTGGCAATCTCCAGCGCCTGCAGGTTCAGCCGCTCCAGCGCCTGCAGCGCGGCGTAGAAGGTGGGGGATTCGACCACCACGATGTCGCCCGGCTGGGTGACGGCCTCCAGGCACAGGTTCAGGGCCTCCATCGCGCCGTTGGTGATGATGATTTCTTCCACATCGACCGCGCTGCCGTGCAGGCCGTAGCGCAGCGCGATCTGCTGGCGCAGGCGTTCGTCGCCGGGCGGCAGGCTTTGCACGATGTTCCAGGGGTCGAGCTTGCGCATGCCGCTGGCCAGGCAGCGCGCCAGCCGGTCCAGCGGAAACAGCTCCAGCCCCGGAAACGCCGAGCCCAGCGGCACCAGGTCGCGGTCGCGCGCCAGGCCCAGCACTTCGAACACCAGGTCGCTGATGGCCACGCCGGTGGAGGTGTGCGCGGGCTGCGAGGGCAGGGGCTCTGCGGGGCGCGACCCGGTGGCGGGCAGCCGCGCGCTGACGTAGTAGCCCGAGCGCGGCCGGGCATGGATCAGGCCCTGGGCTTCCAGCAGGTAGTAGGCCTCGAACACGGTGGACGGGCTGATGCCGCGCGTGCGGCTGGCCTCGCGCACCGACGGCACGCGGTCGCCCGGGCGCAGGGCGCCGCTGTGGATGAGCTGGGCGATGGCGTCGGCGTGGCGTTCGTAGCGTTTCATGGGGGCGGGCTGACGGGGTGGGCCCTTGGGCCATGGGGGCCTGGGAGCGGATGCAGTGCAAACTGATCTGTATTTTTAACTGGAAACTGAATCTGTACTGTTTTGGGGGTTGGGCGTAGAGTGCCGTGGTGCGCTGGTGCGGGCGGTGATGAACGCCCGGCCCAGTTGGCGACCCTGTCGATCCCCACCCGAATAAAACCCATGATTGATTGCCTGCGCAGCCTGCTGCGCCCTGTTTCTGGCTGGCCTGCTGCTGCGGTGGCGGCGGCCTCGGTAGCGGCGGCTTTCAGCGCCAGCGCGCTGGCCGCGCCTGCTGCTCCCACCCCGCCACCCACGGCGTCGGCCACGATGCCCGCATCTGCCACGGCTGCAGCAGCGCCCACGGTGCCTGCCGCCGCCATGGCCTCGCGCGTGCTGGCTTGCACCGCCTGCCACGGCAAGGAAGGGCGGGCCACGCAGGAGGGTTACTTCCCGCGCATCGCCGGCAAGCCGGCGGGCTACCTGGCCAACCAGTTGCTCAACTTTCGCGACGGGCGGCGCAGCTACCCGCAGATGACCTACCTCATCGAGCACCTGACGGACGACTACCTGCGTGAAATGGCCGATCACTTTGCCGCGCAAGACGTGCCGTACCCGCCGCCGCCCGCACCCCAGGCGCCGGCCGCCGCGCTGGAGCAGGGGCGAGCGCTGGTGCACCAGGGCGACGCTGTGCGCCGCATCCCCGCCTGCGTGTCGTGCCACGGCAGCGCCATGACGGGCGTGGCGCCGTCCATCCCGGGCCTGCTGGGTCTGCCGCGCGACTACCTCAACAGCCAGCTGGGTGCCTGGAAGACCGGCCAGCGCCGCGCCCATGCGCCCGACTGCATGGCCGACATCGCCCGGCAGTTGACGCCCGACGATGTGAGCGCCGTGTCGGCCTGGCTGGCGGCCCAGCCCGTGGCAGCGGGCGGCAAGCCCGCGCGCACCCTGCCGGCCGCCATGCCCGCCCGCTGCGGCGGCGTGGCCGAGGTGCCGGTGGCCGCAGCGGTTTCAGCACGTTGAGAAGGATGCACCCATGAAACGCATCCTCTGGACCCTTTCTTCCGTGCTGGCAGCCGTGGGCATCGTGGCCGCTGCGCTGGTCACCCTGAACCTGCGCGGCGAAGAGCCGCTGCCCGCGGCCGAGACGCTGCAGAGCACGCCCGCGCTGGTGGCGCGCGGCGAGTACCTGGCGCGCATCGGCAACTGCATGGCCTGCCACACCACGCAGGGCGGCGCGCCGTTTGCGGGCGGGCGCGGCATCGAGACGCCGTTCGGCGTGGTGCACAGCTCCAACCTCACGCCCGACCCGGCGCAGGGCATCGGCAGCTGGACGTCCGCCGAGTTCTGGCGCGCCATGCACCATGGCCGCAGCAAGGACGGGCGCCTGCTGTACCCCGCCTTTCCGTACCCCAACTACACCCAGGTGACGCGCGCGGATTCGGACGCCATCTTTGCGTACCTGCGCAGCGTGCCCCCCGCCAGCGAGCCCAACCGCGCACACGCGCTGCGCTTTCCGTACAGCACGCAGGCGGCGCTGGGGGTGTGGCGTGCGCTGTTCTTTGCCCCGGGTGCTGCCAGCACCGCTGGCGACGCCGCGCCCACGAAGACGGCGGAATACGACCGCGGCGCCTACCTGGTCAACGGCCTGGGCCACTGCACGGCCTGCCACACGCCGCGCAACGCGCTGGGCGCCACGGCCGACGCCAAGGCCTTCAACGGCGGGCTGATCCCGGTGCAGAACTGGTATGCCCCTGCGCTCAACGCGGCGGCCGAGGCGGGCGTGAAGGACTGGGCCACCGACGACGTGGCGGCCTTGCTGAAAACCGGCGTGGCCCCGCACGGGTCGGTGCTGGGCCCCATGGCCGAGGTGGTGTTCCGCAGCACGCAGTACCTGACCGATGCCGACGCCCGTGCCATGGCCGTGTACCTGCAGGCGCTGCCGCAGCAGGCCGCCCGCGCCACCCCGGCGCCCTACACCGCGCCACCCGCCGCCGCCATGGCGCGGGGCGGCAAGGTGTACGAGCAGCAGTGCGCGCAATGCCACGGCGATGCCGGGCAGGGCCAGGCGGGCGCCTTCCCGGCGCTGGCGGGCAACCGCGCCGTGCTGCTGGCCGACCCGACCAACACGGTGCGCGTGGTGCTGCAGGGCGGCTACCTGCCCGCCACGGCCGGCAACCCGCGCCCGCACGGCATGCCGCCGTTTCAGCAATCGCTGGGCGACGAGGACGTGGCGGCGGTGACCACCTTTGTGCGCAACAGCTGGGGCAACCGGGCGCCCGGTGTGGGTACCATCGAGGTTTACCGCGCCCGCGAACGGCGCGGCATGTAAAGGCGCGGTGGTGCGGTGGTGCGGTGGCAGGGTCTGCCGGCAGCGCCCGCCGCGCCGCCCACCCCCGAAGGAGCCCCCGTCGATGCAAAGCCCGGCCCAGTTGCCAGACCCCACGCCGCAGAGCCCGGCCGCCGCCACCCCGGGCGGCTGGTGGGCCGTGTGCCTGTGCGCTGCCTGGTGCGGCACCTGCGGCGTGTACCGCCCCCTGTTCGACGAACTGGCCCGCGCGCACCCGGACGTGCGCTTCGAATGGGTGGACATCGAGGACGACGCGGAGATCGCCGGGGATCTGGATGTGGAAACCTTCCCCACGCTGCTGATCGCCGATGGCGAGCGCGCGCTGTTCCTCGGGCCGCTGCTGCCGCAGGCGCCGGTACTGGGGCGGCTGCTGGCCAGCCTGCAGGCGTCGTCGCCCCAGGCGGGCGGTGCGGGCAGTACAGGCGGTACGGGGGGTGAGGCGCAAGAAGTCTTCGAGCGCGTGCGCGCGGCGCGCAGCCGGTAGGCGCTGCGGCGGCCTTCTCTTCTGTTGGTGCGAAATGCTCCTGTTTTTATAGCTGCTGGCGCTTGATAGACAAGCGGTAGAGCCGTTTTTTGCTTGGATTTTGTGCCTACACCCCGTCCCCCCTGGTTCCAGATCGGCTCATTGCAGGCCCAGTGCGACAAAGGCACCTGGTCGCGCGGGGCAGCGCTGCACCGCCAAGGGGCCGTGCTGCGCATCGCCGTCAAGCCGGACGGCATGGCCGGGTGGGCGCTGGACGGCGAGGTGCTGGGCAGCCAGCCGGTGCCGTATGCCGTGCGCGTCCAGCTCACCCTGTCCGACGCCGGCGTGGTCCAGTCGTGGTGGGGCGAGTGCAGCTGCCCGGTGGGCGCCGACTGCAAACACGCGGTGGCGCTGGCGCTCAAATCCGTGCACCTGGGGGGCGAGCCGCCGGCCACGGCCACGCAGGCCACCCAGGCTGCGGACGCGCTGAAAGCCCTGCAAGAGCGCAAGGAAGCGCTGGCCCGCACCGAGGCCGAGGCGCGGCTGGTGCACTGGCTGCGCGAATGGGACCGCGCGGCGGGTGCGTCGGCCACCGCACCCTCCGATCCGCAGGTGGACCGGCCCGAGCAGTACCTGTATCTGGTCTCCACCGTGGGGCTCCCCCGCGCCACGCTGCAGCAAATGCAGCTCGAAGCCGTGGTCTCCTACCCCAAGCTGACCGGCGGCTGGGCCAAGCCCAAGCCGGTGCGCACCCAGCCCGCGCCAGGGCAGGCGGTGTACGACCGCGCAAGCGACGCCGACCGTCAGGTACTGCAGCTGCTGCGCGCCATGCCGCGCGGGCTGGGCTACTACTCGGCCTACAGCGCCGGGCCGGTGGCGGTGCTGGAGGGCTCGGTGGGCGTGCTGGCGCTGCAGCAGGCGGCCAGCACCGGCCGGCTGTTCGCGGATGCGGGCGGCTCCATGGTGGGCACGCCCCTGGCCTGGGGGCCACCGCTGGCTATCGCGTGGGCCTGGCACGAGTCAAGCGCCCCGGCTGCGGCCGGTGGCGACACCACCTGGGCGCTGCGCCCCGGCCTGCCCGGCACCACGGCCACGCTGTGCAGCAACAGCCCGCCTTTGTACGTGGACGCTGCCAACGGCCTGTGCGGCACGGTCGACTTGCAGGGCCTGAGCGCGGCGCAACTGGCCATGCTGCTCAAGGCGCCGGCGCTGAGCACCGCGGCGCTGCAAAAGCACCAGGCCGAGCTGGCCACCCGCCTGGGCGGCG
This sequence comes from Acidovorax sp. NPDC077693, assembly GCF_044542805.1. Lineage (NCBI taxonomy): Bacteria > Pseudomonadati > Pseudomonadota > Betaproteobacteria > Burkholderiales > Comamonadaceae > Acidovorax > Acidovorax sp. NPDC077693. The sequence continues at coordinate 105,584 of NZ_JBITVD010000020.1, forward strand.
TGCTGCCGCTGCCGCCGGTGGGGGCGCCCTTCGCCCGGGTGCAGGGCGTGAAGCCCCTGGCGCGGCTGTTTCTGGCGCCCACACCGCCTGCAGACATGCCCGACATGGGCCTCATCACCGCGCAATTGCAGTTCGACTACCAGGGCCACGTGGGCTGGTGGGCGGGGCAGGACCTGGCCTTGATGGTCCCGGGGGCCGACGGCGTCCAGGTGCTGCTGCAGCGCAATGCAGTGGCCGAGCTGTCGGCCATCGAACGCCTGCTTCACCTGGGCCTGCTGGGCACCGACGACGGCCTGTTCGGCATTCCCGGCGAGCAGCCGCAAACCGCCTGGATGCACTGGGCAGACAACGGTTTTGCGGTGCTGCGCGACGCAGGCTTTGCCGTCACGGTGGATGCGGCGCTCAACGGCTGGATCACCCATGCCGACACGCTGGCCGTGGCGCTGCAGCCAGAGGGTGCGGGCGATGGCGATGGCAAGGGAGGAGAAGGCGCAGGCGCAGGCGATGAGGCCACGTCCCCCTGGTTCGCGCTGTCGCTGGGCATGGAGGTGAACGGCGTGCGCCACAACATCCTGCCCTGGCTGCCCGACCTGATCGCCGCCGCGGCCGACCAGCCGCTGGATGCCGCCACCGGCCTGCCCCAACTGCCGCCCTATGTCTACCTGCCATCGCTGCAGGGCCCGGGCTTCGTGCGCCTGCCGACCGACACCCTGCGCCCCTGGATGGCTGCGCTGCTGGACCTGGTGGGCGACCGGGCGCACGACTTCACCGCCGACAGCCTGAAGCTGTCGCGCCTGGACGCCCTGCGCACCAGCGCCGCGCTGGGCCAGGGCGTGCCGTGGCAGGGCGCCCACGCGCTGCGCGCCGTGGTGGACCAGCTGCAGGGCGCCAGTGCCTTGCCCCAGGTGCCGCTGCCCGCCGGCGTGCGCGCCACCCTGCGGCCATACCAGCAGCAGGGCCTGAACTGGCTGCAGTTCTTGCGCGCCCACGGCCTGGCCGGGGTGCTGGCCGACGACATGGGCCTGGGCAAGACGCTGCAGACCCTGGCCCACATCCAGGTCGAAAAAGACGCCGGGCGCCTGACCGACCCCGCGCTCGTCATTGCACCCGTGAGCCTGATGGGCAACTGGCAGCGCGAGGCGGCGCGCTTTTGCCCCGGCCTGCGCTGCCTGGTGCTGCATGGCGCGGGCCGCCATGCGGTGGCCGACGCGGTGGCCGAGCACGACCTCGTGATCGCCCCGTATTCGCTGCTGCAGCGCGACCGCGACCGGTGGCTGGCCCAGCCGTGGCACCTGGTGGTGCTGGACGAGGCGCAGAACATCAAGAACGCCAGCACCCAGGCCGCGCAGGTGGTGGGCGCGCTCAACGCGCGCCACCGCCTGTGCCTGTCGGGCACGCCCATGGAAAACCACCTGGGCGAGATCTGGAGCCTGTTCCACTTTTTGATGCCGGGGTTTCTGGGCAGCCAGCAGCGCTTCAAGCAGGTGTTTCGCACGCCCATCGAAAAGCAGGGCGACGGCGCGCGCATGGCGCAGTTGCGCGCGCGCATCACGCCGTTCATGCTGCGGCGGACCAAGGCGCTGGTGGCCGGCGAGCTGCCGCCCAAGGTCGAGACTGTGATGCCGGTGGAGCTTGCCGGTGCGCAGGCCGACCTGTACGAGACCATCCGCCTGGGCATGGAGAAAACCGTGCGCGAGGCCCTGCACACCAAGGGGCTGGCCAAGTCGCAGATCACCGTGCTGGATGCATTGCTCAAGCTGCGCCAGGTGTGCTGCCACCCGCAGCTGTTGCCGCTCGAGGCCGCCCGGGGCGTGAGCGCATCGGCCAAGCTGGAGCAGCTGATGGCGCTGCTGCCCGAAATGCTGGCCGAGGGGCGGCGGGTGCTGCTGTTCTCGCAGTTCACCAGCATGCTCACGCTGATCGAGGCCGAGCTGAAAAAGCGCGGCCTGCCCTGGGTCAAGCTCACCGGGCAGAGCCAAAAGCGTGACGCGGTCATCGCGCAGTTCACCAGCGGGCAGGTGCCGCTGTTCCTCATCAGCCTGAAAGCGGGCGGAGTGGGGCTGAACCTGCCGCAGGCCGACACCGTGATCCACTTCGACCCCTGGTGGAACCCCGCGGCCGAGGCCCAGGCCACCGACCGCGCCCACCGCATCGGCCAGACGCAGAGCGTGTGGGTGATCAAGCTCGTGGCGCAGGGCACCATCGAAGAGCGCATCCTGGCGCTGCAGGACAGGAAGGCGCAGCTGGCCGGCAGCCTGTACAGCGGCGCCGCCGCGCGCAAGGAGCCGCTGTTCACCGAGGGCGACCTGGCCGAGCTGCTGGCGCCGCTATCGCAGTGATAGCGGCTGGCGCGTGTGGGGCGCGCGCCACGTGCCGTTTTGGCTGTGGGTATTTGTCGCCCATGGCGTGCACCCCGCTCGCAGCCGCATGAATGCTGGTTTTCGCCGGATTCGGGGTGCGTTCACAACAGTTTTGCGAGTGCGCGCCTTTGCAAATCAACACTTTGCGCGCTACAATACGACTCTCACGACCAAACGGGCGGGTACCAACCGCCCGTTTTTTTTGGTCGAACGCTTTTGGAGCTCGAAGCTGTCGGAGAAGAGTCTCCGGGGGTTATCGGGTTTTTTGTTTTTCCGGGATTGAACTGAACACGTGGCATTGCAGCAAGTCGTTGAACAAATAGTGACGGGCCTGGGGTATGACCTGGTGGAGATCGAGCGCTCCGCCGGTGGTCTGCTGCGCATCACCATCGACTTGCCCTGGGTGCAGCCGGCCGCCGACGCGCCCGCGCCCCTGCTCGATCAGTTCGTCACGGTCGAGGATTGCGAGAAGGTCACCCGCCAGCTGCAGTTTGCGCTGGAGGTCGACGGCGTCGAGTACAAGCGCCTTGAGGTGTCCTCACCCGGCATCGACCGCCCCCTGCGGCACGAACAGGACTTCGTGCGTTTTGCGGGCTCGGTCATCGACATCACTTTGAAGGCGCCCATCGGCGCCGCAGCGGGCGGCCAGGTCAACGCCACCCGCAAGAAATTTCGCGGCACGCTGGAGCGGGCCGAGGCAGGGGGCTGGCAGATCGTCTGGAGCGAAGAGCCCGCCGTGAAGCCCGGTGCCAAGGTCAGCAAGAAGCGCGTGCCCGCGCCGCTGCAGGCGCTGGGTTTTGCCCTGGATGAAATCAAGGATGCCCGCCTGGCGCCCATCGTGGACTTCAAGGGGCGTGCAGGCAAGGCCGGGCCAACGCCCGCCTGAGCCGCTGAACAAACGGGGTGGGGCTGCGGTGCGCAGCCACTGCCCTCAGGTGATTGAAATAGGAGAGTCGTCGCATGAATCGCGAATTGTTGATGTTGGTTGAGGCCATTTCACGCGAGAAGAACGTGGAGCTGGACGTGGTCCTGGGCGCCGTGGAGTCGGCCCTGGCCCAGGCTACCAAGAAGCTGTACCAGGGCGAGGTGGACATTCGCGTGTCCGTCGATCGCGACAGCGGCAACTACGAGACTTTCCGCCGCTGGCTGGTGGTGCCCGACGATGCCGGCCTGCAGAACCCTGAAGCCGAAGAGCTGCTGATGGACGCGAAGGATCGCATCCCGGACATCGAAGTCGGCGAATACATCGAAGAAGGCGTCGAGTCCGTGCCCATCGGCCGCATCGGCGCCATGGCGGCCAAGCAGGTCATCCTGCAGAAGATCCGCGACGCAGAGCGCGAAATGCTGCTCAACGACTTCATGTCGCGCGGCGAACGCATCTTCACCGGCACCGTCAAGCGCATGGACAAGGGCGACATCATTGTCGAGTCCGGCCGTGTGGAAGGCCGCCTGCGCCGCAGCGAGATGATCCCCAAGGAAAACCTGCGCAGCGGCGACCGCGTGCGGGCCATGATCATGGAGGTGGACCTCACGCTGCGTGGCGCACCCATCATCCTGTCGCGCTCGGCCCCCGAGTTCATGATCGAGCTCTTCCGCCAGGAAGTGCCCGAGATCGAGCAGGGCCTGCTCGAGATCAAGTCCTGCGCCCGTGACTCCGGCTCCCGCGCCAAGATCGCCGTGCTGTCGCACGACAAGCGCGTGGACCCCATCGGCACCTGCGTCGGCGTGCGCGGCACCCGGGTGAACGCCGTGACCAACGAGCTCGCCGGCGAGCGCGTGGACATCGTGCTGTGGTCCGAAGACCCCGCCCAGTTCGTGATCGGCGCGCTGGCCCCGGCCAACGTGTCCTCCATCGTGGTCGATGAGGAAAAGCACGCGATGGACGTGGTGGTGGACGAGGAAAACCTCGCCATCGCCATCGGCCGCGGCGGCCAGAACGTGCGCCTGGCGTCCGATCTGACCGGCTGGAAGATCAACATCATGGACGCCGCCGAAAGCGCGCAAAAGCAGGCCACCGAGACCGACACGGCCCGCAAGCTGTTCATGGAAAAGCTGGATGTGGACGAGGAAATCGCCGACATCCTGATCTCCGAAGGCTTCAACAGCCTGGAAGAAGTGGCCTATGTGCCGCTGCAGGAAATGCTGGAGATCGAAAGCTTCGACGAAGACACCGTCAACGAGCTGCGCGCCCGTGCCAAGGATGCGCTGCTCACGATGGAAATCGCCCGCGAGGAAAGCGTGGATGAGGTCTCCCAGGACCTGCGCGACCTTGAAGGCCTCACCCCCGAGTTGATTGCCAAGCTGGCCGACGGCGGTGTGCATACACGTGACGACCTGGCCGATTTGGGCCTAGATGAACTGACCGACCTGACCGGACAGTCTGAAGAAGATGCCAAAGCCTTGATCCTGAAGGCGCGCGAACATTGGTTCGCGGGGCAGCAAGAGTAAAGGTCAGGGAGGCACGAACCATATATGTCCAGTAATACTGTCGCCGAGTTCGCTAACGAGCTCAAGAAATCGCCTGAAACCCTGCTCGACCAGCTCAAGGCTGCTGGCGTGGGCAAGGCTGCCCCGTCGGATGCACTGACCGAGTCGGACAAGCAAAAGCTGCTGGCCTACCTGCAGGCCAGCCACGGCACGGCTTCGGCCGACCGCAAGAAGATCACGCTGGTGAAGAAATCCACCAGCGAGATCAAGCAGGCCGATGCCACCGGCAAGGCGCGCACCATCCAGGTGGAAGTGCGCAAGAAGCGCACCTTCATCCAGCGCGATGAAGATGTCGGGGCCGCGGCTGAATCCGCAGCGCCCGCCGTCGAGGAAGCCGCTGCCTCCAGCGAGGACATCGAACTGGCCCGCCGCGAGGAAGAAGCCCGCAGCCAGGCCGAGCTGATCCGCCGCCAGGAGACCGAGCTGGCCGAAAAGCGTGCCGAGCGCGAAGCCCGCGAAAAGCGCGAGCGCGAAGCCGAAGAGCGCGCCGCCGCCTACGCAGCCCAGGAAGCCGAGAAGAAGGCGCAGGCCTCTGCCGTCAAGCAGGAAGCCACCCGCGAACAGGCGGCCGAAGCTGCTGCGCGCAATGCCGCCCAGACCGAAGCCCGTGAAAAGGCCGCCGCAGAATCCAAGGCCCGCGCCGACGAGGAAACCGCGCGCGCTGCCGACCTGGACGCCCGCCGCCGCAAGGCCGAGGCCGAAGCTGCCGCCATCCGCTCCATGATGGCCACGCCCAAGAAGGCGGTCATGGTCGCCAAGAAGCCCGAAGAACCCAAGCCAGTGGCCAAGCCCGCTGCCGTGGGCGACGCGAAGAAGGGCACGCTGCACAAGCCGGCCGTCGGCACGGGTGTGGCCCGTGCGGGCGCCCCTGCCGCAGCAGGCGCTGGTGCGCCCGGTGCAGGCAAGGAAGTCAAGTCGGCCAAGCTGTCCTCCAGCTGGGCGGGCGACGCTGCCAAGAAGAAGGAAATCAAGACCCGCGGCGACAGCAGCGGCGGTGTCGGCCGCAACAACTGGCGCGGAGGCCCGCGCGGCCGCCGTGGCGACAACCGCGACCACCGTGACGACCACCAGCAGTCCGCCCCGGTCGAGGCACGCATCATCGAAGTGCACGTTCCCGAAACCATCACGGTGGCGGAGCTGGCACACAAGATGTCGATCAAGGCCAACGAAGTCATCAAGGCCCTGATGAAGATGGGCCAGATGGTCACCATCAACCAGCCGCTGGACCAGGACACCGCCATGATCATGGTGGAAGAAATGGGCCACAAGGCGGTGGTGGCTGCGCTGGACGATCCGGAAGCCTTCACCGACGACGATTCGAGCCAGAAGGACGTCGAGCTGTTGCCGCGCGCCCCTGTGGTCACCGTCATGGGCCACGTGGACCATGGCAAGACCTCGCTGCTCGACTACATCCGCCGTGCCAAGGTGGCCGCGGGCGAAGCCGGCGGCATCACGCAGCACATCGGTGCCTACCACGTGGAAACCCCACGCGGCATGGTGTCGTTCCTCGATACCCCCGGTCACGAGGCCTTCACGGCCATGCGTGCCCGCGGTGCCCAGGCCACCGACATCGTGATCCTGGTGGTGGCCGCCGATGACGGCGTCATGCCCCAGACCAAGGAAGCCATCAAGCACGCCAAGGCGGCTGGTGTTCCCATCGTGGTGGCCATCACCAAGGCCGACAAGCCCGATGCCAACCCCGACCGCGTCAAGCAGGAGCTGGTGGTCGAAGAGGTGGTGCCGGAAGAATACGGTGGCGATTCGCCGTTCGTGCCCGTGTCCTCCAAGACCGGCATGGGCATCGACACCCTGCTCGAGCAAGTGCTGCTGCAGGCCGAAGTGCTGGAACTGAAGGCACCGGTCGACTCGCTGGCCAAGGGCCTCGTGATCGAAGCGCAGCTCGACAAGGGCCGTGGCCCTGTGGCGACCGTGCTGGTGCAGTCCGGTACCCTCAAGGTCGGCGACATCGTGCTGGCAGGCCAGACCTATGGCCGCGTGCGTGCCATGCTGGACGAAAACGGCCGCGTGGCCAAGACGGCAGGTCCGTCGATCCCGGTGGAAATCCAGGGTCTGACGGAAGTGCCGCAGGCGGGCGACGAATTCATGGTGCTCACGGACGAACGCCGTGCCCGCGAAATCGCCACCTACCGTGCCGGCAAATTCCGCAACACCAAGCTGGCCAAGCAGCAGGCTGCGAAGCTCGAGAACATGTTCGCCGACATGACGGCGGGCGAAGTCAAGATGCTGCCCATCATCGTCAAGGCCGACGTGCAGGGTTCGCAGGAAGCGCTGGCGCAGTCGCTGCTCAAGCTGTCGACCGACGAAGTCAAGGTGCAGCTGGTGTACGCCGCAGTGGGCGCCATCAGCGAGTCGGACATCAACCTGGCGATCGCCTCCAAGGCCATCGTGATCGGCTTCAACGTGCGGGCAGATGCCGGTGCACGCAAGCTGGCCGAGGGCAATGGCGTCGATCTGCACTACTACAGCATCATTTACGACGCTGTGGACGAGCTGCGGGTGGCGATGTCGGGCATGCTGGCTCCGGAGCAGCGCGAGGAAATCATCGGTACGGCCGAGATCCGCACGGTGTTCGTGGCGACCAAGATCGGCACGATTGCCGGTTCGTACATCACCTCGGGCATGGTCCATCGCAACGCACGCTTCCGCCTGCTGCGCGACAACGTGGTGGTCTACACGGGCGAAGTCGATTCGATCAAGCGCCTCAAGGACGATGTCAAGGATGTCAAGGAAGGCTTTGAGTGCGGTATCAAGCTCAAGAACTACAACGACATCAAGGAAGGCGATCACCTCGAATTCTTCGACATCAAGGAAATCGCCCGGACACTGTGATGCACGTTTGCACTACCAACCACTGCCAGCGCCCTGCAGGCGCGGTGATGCACGCAGGCCTTCAACAGGCTGCGGAGCACACCGTGCTGGCAGGCGCCATGGAACTGGCTTCGCCAGGCCATGGGCGTCGCCCCCCGGAAGGGGGAGGGCGCCACGCGACACAGGGGAGGTATTGACACTATGGCTGCCAAGAAGAAATCTGCCACCCCCAACCGCGCCTTCAAGGTCGCCGATCAGATCCAGCGCGATCTGACGGAGCTGATCGCGCGCGAGTTGAAGGACCCGCGCGTGGGCATGGTGACGCTGCAGGGCGTGGAGGTGACTCCCGACTATGCGCACGCCAAGGTGTTCTTCAGCCTGCTGACGGGCGACCCCGTGGAGACGCAGGCCGCGCTCAACCAGGCGGCGGGCTTCCTGCGCAACGGCCTGTTCAAGCGCCTGCACATCCACACCGTGCCTACGCTGCACTTCGTGTTCGACCGCACCTCCGAGCGTGCGGCCGACATGAACGCCTTGATCGCCAAGGCTGTGTCTTCGCGCGCTAAAGAGGAGTAGGCATGAGTACCGCCGGGCCGCCCCAAGGTGCGAAAGCCCCCTTGGGGGGCAGCGATTTGCACGCAGTGAAAGAGCGTGGGGGCGTTGCTGCGCACGCGCCTCGCACCAGGGTGCAGCGGCGCCCTGTGCATGGGGTGTTGCTGCTGGATAAACCGCTCGGCCTGTCGAGCAACGACGCCTTGCAAAAGGCGAAATGGCTGCTGCGCGCCGAAAAGGCGGGCCACACCGGCACGCTCGACCCGCTGGCCACCGGCGTGTTGCCGCTGTGCTTTGGCGCTGCCACCAAGTTCAGCCAGCTGCAGCTCGACGCCCCCAAGACCTACGAAGCCGTGGCGCTGCTGGGCACCACCACCACCACCGGCGACGCCGAGGGCGATGTGGTGGAGCGCCGCCCCGTGGTGCTGGCAGACCTCACGCCCGAGCGCCTGGCCGCCGTGCAGCAGCAGTTCACCGGCCCCATCAAGCAGGTGCCGCCCATGCACAGCGCCCTCAAGAAGGATGGCAAGGCGCTGTACGAATACGCCCGCGCCGGCATCGAGGTGGAGCGGCCCGCACGCGACGTGGTGATCCACGCGCTGTCGCTCACCCTGCTGGCCGACCACCCGGACGCCATCGCCGTGCGCATGGTGGTGCGCTGCAGCAAGGGCACTTACATCCGCACGCTGGGCGAAGACGTGGGCGCCGCGCTGGGCGTGGGCGCCCACCTGACCTTTCTTCGGCGCATCGATACCGGTGGTATCGGTGTGGAGCGCTGCGTCACGCTGGCAGAGCTCGAAGCCATGGAGGAGGGCGCGCGGCTTGCGCAGCTTGAGCCGCCGGAATCACTTTTGGCACAACATGTGCGTGTCACGCTGGACAGCGAGAATGCCGCTCGCTTCCTGTCGGGCGTACGCCGCCGAGGTACCTGGCCTGATGCAGGTGCCGTGGCGGTGTTTGGCGACGTGCCCCCTGCGCTGCTGGGGGTGGGCCACATCGTTGGCGGGGAGCTGGTGCCCGACAGGCTCCTGAGTCCGCTGGAAATTCAACAAATTTTGGAAGGCACGCCGCACCTGCAAGCCAGCGGCACATTGGAAAAACTATGACGAAACAGATCCGCAACATCGCCATCATCGCCCACGTTGACCATGGCAAAACCACCATGGTCGACCAACTGCTGCGCCAGTCCGGCACCTTCGCCGACCACGAAAAAGTGGTCGACACCGTGATGGACAACAACGCCATCGAAAAAGAACGTGGCATCACCATCCTGGCCAAGAACTGCGCCGTGAGCTGGGAAGGCACCCACATCAACATCGTGGACACCCCCGGTCACGCGGACTTCGGCGGCGAAGTGGAACGTGCCCTGTCCATGGTGGACAGCGTGGTGCTGCTGATCGACGCGCAAGAGGGCCCCATGCCCCAGACGCGTTTCGTGACCAAGAAGGCCCTGGCCCTGGGCCTGCGCCCCATCCTGGTGGTGAACAAGGTGGACAAGCCCGGTGCCAACCCCGACAAGGTCGTGAACGCCGCGTTCGACCTGTTCGACAAGCTCGGTGCCACCGACGAACAACTGGACTTCCCCGTGGTGTATGCCTCGGGCATCAACGGCTGGTCGTCGCTGGAAGAAGGCGCACCGGGCGAGCAGTGGGGCCCCGACATGTCGGCCCTGTTCAACACCATCCTCAAGCACGTTCCCCCGAACTCGGGTGACCCGGCAGCTCCGCTGCAGCTGCAGATCTCGGCGCTGGACTTCTCCACCTTCGTGGGCCGCATCGGCGTGGGCCGCATCAGCCAGGGCACCTTGAAGCCCATGATGGACGTGGTCGTCATGGAAGGCCCCGATGGCAAGGCCGTGAAGGGCCGTGTCAACCAGGTGCTGACCTTCCAGGGCCTCGATCGCATGCAGACGCCGCTGGCCGGCCCGGGCGACATCGTGCTGATCAACGGCATCGAGGATATCGGTATCGGCGTGACCGTCACCGACCCCGCCAACCCCGCACCGCTGCCCATGCTGAAGGTGGACGAGCCCACGCTGACCATGAACTTCTGCGTGAACACCTCGCCGCTGGCAGGCCGCGAAGGCAAGTTCGTGACCAGCCGCCAGATCTGGGACCGCCTGCAAAAGGAACTCCAGCACAACGTGGCCCTGCGTGTGAAGGAAACCGACGAAGAAGGCATCTTCGAAGTGATGGGCCGTGGTGAACTGCACCTGACCATCCTCCTGGAAAACATGCGCCGCGAAGGCTACGAGCTGGCCGTGTCCAAGCCCCGCGTGGTGTTCAAGGACGTGAACGGCGTCAAGCACGAGCCTATCGAGCTGGTGACGGCCGACATCGAAGAAGGCCACCAGGGCGGCGTGATGCAGGCCCTGGGCGAGCGCAAGGGCGAGCTGGTGAACATGGAGCCGGACGGCCGCGGCCGCGTGCGCCTGGAGTACCGCATTCCTGCGCGGGGCCTGATCGGCTTCACCAACGAATTCCTGAACCTGACGCGTGGCTCGGGCCTGATCAGCAACATCTTCGACAGCTACGAGCCGCACAAGGGCGACATCGGCGGCCGCAAGAACGGCGTGTTGATCTCCATGGACGACGGTGAAATCTTCACCTACGCCCTGGGCAAGCTGGACGACCGCGGCCGCATGTTCGTGAAGGCGAACGACCCCGTGTACGAAGGCATGATCGTCGGCATCCACAGCCGCGACAACGACCTGATCGTGAACGCCACGCGCACCAAGCAGCTGACGAACTTCCGCGTGTCCGGCAAGGAAGACGCGATCAAGATCACGCCGCCCATCGACGCCACGCTGGAATACGCGGTGGAATTCATCGAGGACGACGAGCTGGTCGAGATCACGCCCAAGTCGATCCGCATCCGCAAGCGCTTCCTGACCGAAAACGAGCGCAAGCGCGCAGGCCGCTCCTGAGTTGCCAGCGTGAAGACGCTGCGTTCTGCAGAGTGAGCGCACGCAGGAACTGAGGTTCACCCCGAAGTTTTCTGTGTGTCGCCCGAAGGGCCACCGCCATGCTGTGGCCCTTTTTTCATGTCGGACGTACTGCCTGCTTTCCATCACCATCACCACTACCACCACCCGGACTGAACGCGCTCCATGTCTTTGCCCCAGCTCACGCACTCCCGCGCCGTGGCCCTGATGGTGGCGGTCACCCTGATGTGGTCGATCGCGGGCGTGGTCACGCGCCATCTGGAGGCCGCGCGCAGCTTCGAGGTGACCTTCTGGCGCAGCCTGTTCACGCTGGCGGCCCTGCTGGTGATACTGCCGCTGATGCAGGGACGCACGGTGTTCGCGTCCCTGCACCGCAGCGGCCGGGCGCTGTGGATATCCGGCCTGTGCTGGAGCGTGATGTTCACCGCGTTCATGGTGGCCATCCTGCTCATGCCCGTGGCCAACGTGCTGGTGACGATGGCGGCGGCCCCGCTGCTCACGGCGCTGTTTGCGCGCATCTTCATCGGCCACCACATCGCGCCGCGCACCTGGCTTGCCATTGGCGTGGCGGCGCTGGGCATTGGATGGATGTACGGCTCGCAGATGGCGGGCCTGCCAGTGGTGGGAACGCTGGTGGCCTTGTGCGTGCCGGTGGCCGGGGCGGTGAACTGGACGGTGGTGCAGCACTCGCAGCGCCACGGCCACGCGGTGGACCTGGTGCCTGCGGTGCTGGTGGGCGCGGTGTTGTCGGTGGTGGCCACGCTGCCGCTGGCGCTGCCGTTTCAGGCCTCGGCACACGACCTGTGGCTGCTGGCATTGCTCGGGGTGGTGCAACTGGCCATACCGTGCGTGCTGGCCGTGCGCTGCGGGCAGGTGCTGAAGGCGCCGGAGATTGCGCTGCTCAGTTTGCTGGAGGTGATCTTCGGTATCTTGCTCGCCTGGCTGGGTGCGGGCGAAGAGCCCGGCGCCGCGGTGCTGGGCGGCGGTGCGCTGGTGATCGGCGCGCTGGTGTTCAATGAGGTCATGGGGGCGCGGCGCGCCTCGCAGTGAGCAAGGCGCAGCGCGGCCCGGAATGCAGTGCATGCCGCAGTGGGTGCGCATTTCAGTGTGTGTGTGAAACCTACCTTTGTAAGGAATAAAAAATGACGGAGACAGTGGCGGTGGTGGATAAAGAAATTCTGAGCGAAGTGCGTGGCCAGGTGGGCCTGATCACCTTGAACCGCCCGCGTGCGCTCAATGCGTTGTCGCTGGGCATGGTGCGCGATCTCATGCGCGTGCTGCTGGCGTGGCAAAGCGATGCGCGGGTGCTGGCCGTGGCGGTTCGCGGCAGCAATAAGGAAGGGCCTTTCGGCGCCTTTTGCGCGGGCGGGGACATCCGCTTTTTGCACCAGGCCGGCAGCCAGGGCAACCCGCAGCTCGAAGACTTCTTCACCGAGGAATACGCGCTCAACCACCTCATCCACCACTACGGCAAACCGTACATCGCCTTCATGGACGGCATCGTGATGGGCGGCGGCATGGGCATCAGCCAGGGTGCTGCGCTGCGCGTGGTGACCGAGCGCACGAAGATGGCCATGCCGGAGACCGCCATCGGCCTGTTCCCGGACGTGGGCGGCGGGTACTTTCTGAGCCGCTGCCCCGGCCGCGTGGGCGAGTGGCTGGCCCTGACGGGCGACACCATCGGTGCCGACGAAGCCATCGCCAGCCACCTGGCCGACGGCCGCATGCCCTCGGACCAGTTGCCTGCAGTGTGGGAAGCCCTGGCCACGCGGACGTTTGCCGACGGTGCGGCGGTCAAAAACTATGTTGCTACAAAATTGGTAGCTGCTGGCGCTCATCCATCCAGCGGTAGGGCCGATATTGACCAGTATTTTGCGCTGCCCGGCGTGGGCGACATCGTGCGGGCGCTGGAGTCCGCCGACAGCGACTGGGCGCGCGCCACGGCGGCCACGCTGCGCAAGCGCTCGCCGCTGATGCTGCACGTCGTGCTGGAACAGGTCCGCCGCGCGCGCGACATGGGCCTGGCCGACGACCTGCGCATGGAGCGCGACATGGTGCGCCACTGCTTTTACCTGCGCCCCGGCCAGAGCGAGACGGTGGAAGGCATCCGCGCGCTGGCCGTGGACAAGGACCACGCGCCGAAGTGGAACCCCGCCCGCATCGAGGACGTGACGCCCGACATGGTGGCGCCGTTCTTTGCGAGCCCCTGGCCTGCGCACGCGCATCCGCTGGTGGCGCTGGGCTGATACGGCGTCGCCTTTCACCCTCTCGCGCCGCGGCACGCCTTGCCGTGCGGCAGCTACTGCGAGTCTTTGCAACGCCGCAGACCGCCCGAGACCGCCGATGCCCACGGTGCGGTGATCCGTGCAGAGGTTCCCTAGAGCTGCTTGTACACCGCCGATGCCAGCACCAGCAGTTGCTGGCGTGACAGCTGGCCGCTGAGCGCATAGCCAAAGCCCTGGTCCACCCAGTAAAAGCTCGGGACCGGGCCGTCGCTGGAGAACTGGAAGGCAGTTTCTGCGGCATCGGGCTGCTTCGGTGCGGCCGTTGCCGCGCCGGGCTGGCCTGCGGCGACGGCGCCCAGGTACAGGGTGATGCGCCCGCCCTGGGCGTTCTGGTACATGAACTGCGCGCGTGCACCTGCGTCTCCCGGCGCCCCGGGCAGCAGGCGGCCGCCCACCAGTTCATAGCCTTCGTCGGCCAGCACGGGCAGCTTGAGCGGGCGGCTCAGCCGCTTGGAGAGCCACTGCACCAGGTGTTCCTGCTGGGCTGCCGGCACCTCCACGGCGTGCCGCACTTCGGGCTGGTACACCGCGTGGGCCACTGCGGCCTGTTGGGCAAAGTGCTGACCGGTGGCGGCGAGCGCCGGCGTGGGCGCGGGCGCGTTGAGGCGCGCCATGCCGGGTAACACGCCGGGCAATATGTCGGGCACCAGGCTGCGTCCGGTCCAGCCCAGCGCGAAGGCCACCAGCACCGATGCCGCCATGCCGCCCCAGCGCCACCACTGGGTATGGCGCTGCTGGCGCACCGACGCGCGCTGCGCCGCGGCCAGCAGGGCGTCGGGCACGGGCTCGGTCAGCAGGCTCTGGTGCAGTGTGCGCAGTTGCTGGCGTTGGTGCTGCCAGTGGGCCACGGTCTCTTCGGCGCCCGCCTGGCGTTCGAGCTTGTCGCGCAGTGCCGCCGCCTGCGCCGGCGGCAGGCGGCCGTCCACCAGCGCATGCCACGCGGCGGCTTCGTCGCCGTCGGCGGGTGGAGGAGGGGGGTGGTGCTTGTGGTCCATGGCGGGCTGGCGTGCATCAAACATGGGTTATTTGAGGCGGCGCAATGTGGGTGGCTGGCCGGTGGGATGGGGAAGAGGCTGGGGCGCAGGTTGCTGCGCGGCGGGTGTCAACGCGTCGGGCACCGGCGCAGGCGGCCGCTCCATCAGCAGGCGAAGGCGGCTGCGGGCCCGGGACAGGCGCGACATCACCGTGCCCACGGGGATGCCCAGCACCCGGGCGGTGTCGGCATAGTCCATGTCCTCCAGCGTCACCAGCAGCAGCACGGCGCGCTGGTCGGGCGGCAGGCGCTGCAGGCAGCGCTCCAGGTCCAGCGCGTCGTCCCCCATGCCGGCGCTGCTGCCCTGCAGGGTGTCGTGCAGGTCGTCGATGTCCGCATGCGGCCAGGGTGGCTGGGTGCGCACCTGGTTCAGGTACAGGTTGTGCATCAGCGTGAAGAGCCACGCCCGCAGGTCGCTGCCCGTGCGCCACAGCAGCCATTTGCTGCAGGCGCGCTCCAGCGTGTCCTGCACCAGGTCGTCCGCAGCCCAGGCATCGCCCGTCAGCACCCGCGCATACCTGCGCAGGGCGGGCAACTGCTCGACGACCTGGGTGCGGTTCATGCAGACCGTGGTGCGGTGCGCTGCGGGGCGGCCGGGTCCATCAGGGCTTGGCGGTACGCCAGGCCTGGTTCACGCCGTCACCCGTCTTGTCGCCGGGCTTGGTGTCCTTGACCCAGTAGTACAGCGGCTTGCCCTTGTACGCCAGCTGGGTCTTGCCATCGTCGCGCGTGATCACGCTGTAGTCGCCCCCGGGCGCCTTGGCGGCCATCAGCGGCGGCCAGTTGGTGGCGCAGGGGCCGTTGCAGACCGACTTGCCGCTGCCGGCGGCGTCGCGGTCGAAGGTGTACAGGGTCATGCCGCCAGCGCCCACCAGCACGCCGTCCATGGTTTTCACGGGGCCGTCGGCCGCCATGGTGGAGCAGCCAGCGATGGCTACGAACGCGGCGAGGGACAAGAGGGTCTTTTTCATGGTGTCTCCAGGTGGAAGAAGAGGGTTTGCAGACAACGGCACATGCCGCCTTGCAACTCCAAGAACACCGCGGCGCAGCGGTTTATTCCACTGCGCATGAAAAAACTCAATACATCCAACGCGCACAGGCGTCAAAACTGGCGCGATCCCAGCCAGCATCCCCGTGCAAGGGCCGCCAAGCTGCGAAGCGAGCTCCGCTTGCGGGCACCGGGGGCGTCCCCCTTGGGGCGACGGTGCGCAGCACCTCAGGGGGCTACCTGTTCCTGCTCTTCATGGCGCGTTCCACTTCGCGCTTGCCTTCGCGGTCCTTGATGGTGTCGCGCTTGTCGTGCTCGGCCTTGCCCTTGGCCAGGGCGATGTCGCACTTCACATAGCCGTTCTTCCAGTGCAGGTTCAGCGGCACCAGCGTGTAGCCCTTTTGCTCGACCTTGACGATCAGGTGTTTGATGTCGTCCTTCTTGAGCAGCAGCTTCTTGGTGCGGATGGCGTCGGGGTTGACGTGGGTCGACGCGGTCTTGAGCGGGTTGATCTGGCAGCCCATCAGGAACATCTCCCCCTCGCGGATCAGCACGTAGCCGTCGGTCAGCTGCACCTTGCCTTCGCGCAGGGCCTTCACTTCCCAGCCGTACAGGACGACGCCTGCCTCGTGGCGTTCTTCGAAGAAATAGTTGTAGGCCGCCTTTTTGTTGTCGGCAATGCGGGCGGTGGGATCGGGTTTCTTGGCCATTGGGTTTAGATGCGGCGCAAACCGGGAGATAAAAGGCCTCCCTACAATGTTGTCGTCGCAACAGCGATTCTAATTTCTCCGGCTTGCGCGCTTTCGCTCAAGCTCCGTCTGCATGAAAACCGTTCACAAGTCCGTCCTCATCTGGTACAGCCCCGAAGAAATGTTCGCCCTGGTCACCGGGGTGGAGCACTATCCCCAGTTCCTGCCCTGGTGCGACCACGCCGCCGTGCTGGAGCGCACCAGCGACGGCATGACCGCGGAGGTGGGCATCTCCTTCAGCGGAATCCGCCAGACCTTCGTGACCCGCAATACCCACGAGGCCGGCAAGCGCGTGCAGATGCACCTTGTCAAAGGGCCGTTCTCCCAGCTGGAGGGCGACTGGCACTTTCACACGGTGGGCGACGGCAGCCAGCGCGCCTGCAAGGTGGAGTTGCTGCTGCACTACGGCTTTGACAGCACGGCCCTCGCTGCGTTGGTAGGGCCGGTGTTCGACCGCATCGCGGGCAGCATGGTGGATGCCTTCGTCAAGCGTGCCGAGCAGGTGTATGGCTGAAGCGCCCGGGGCGGTGCCTGCGGCCGCGCCGGCGTCGTCGGTCCCGGTGACCGTGGCCGTCTGCCTGGCGCCGCGCGAAGTGCGCGAATGGGCGCTGGAGCTGCCTGCAGGTGCCACGGTGCAAGACGCGCTGCAGGTCTGTGGGGTGGATGTGCAGGGCCTGCAGGGCGTGGCTTTGGGGCCTGCGGCCATCGGTATCTGGGGGCGCGCTGCGGGGCTGGACGTGGTGCTCAAGGCCCAGGACCGGGTGGAGGTCTACAGGGCCTTGAAGGTCGACCCCAAGGTCGCCCGCCGCGAACGCTTTGCGCGGCAAGGCGCACGCACGACGGGGCTCTTTGCCCGGCAGCGCCCGGGCGGCAAATCGGGCTACTGACCTGGCGGGGTAGCAGCCCGTGGGTGCCTGTGCAGGCGCTGACGACCAGCGCCCCCGCTGTCCATCAACGCTTGCAGTCGGAGGCGATGATGGAGTCCAGCCGCTTGGTTTCCGCTGCGCGGCCACCTTCGTCCAGGAAGATGCGCTCGCCCTGCGCGTTCGTCTGGGTGATGGGCCTTCCGGAGTCGAACGCAGCCTTGGCCTGGCGAGCGCGGTTGCAGTTGTCCGCCCTGGCCTTGGCCTGCTTGTCTTCTTCGGCTTTTTTCTTCGCGGCTTCGGCTGCCTCCGCCTGGGCCTTCTTCTCTTCCAGCGCCTTATCCTTGCCGCTGGCGGCGCCACTGGCAGCTGCTCTGGGTGCGGAGGCCCCATCTGCGGATGCGGTCGCAGGGGCGGCATCTGCAGGTGCCGCTGCAGGTGGTGCTACCGCTGCCCGCCCGCCACTGGGCTGCTTCAGAATGCTCTTGTCAGGGATTTCCTGTGGCGGGGGCCGGTCACTGAATACCTTGCGGCCGTCCTTGTCGATCCACTGCCATTGCGCGGCTGCGCCCATGGCCCAGGTGCAGGCAATGGCCAGCAGGAGAAGCTTGTGCGTTTTCATGCGAACAAGTTTAGCCGCCAGCCTGGGGCGCGGCCAGTGCCATCGGATGGGCGGTGCTTTTGGCACGACACATTGCACGGACTCGAGGCACTTTTGCCTCTGAACTGGCGGCACTTTTCCCTCTGAACAACCCGCAGCGCATGCGCCACAACGCCCGCTGCCGGGCCCCGCCGGCTGCAGGCCGCACAGGGCGCGGGTACAATCCGTCTTTTGGAGCCTTCTCATGCGCCTTCTTGGAAAAGCGCTCACCTTCGACGATGTGTTGCTGGTGCCAGCGTACTCCCAGGTCCTGCCCAAGGACACGTCCCTCGCGACGAAACTCTCCCGTAACATCCAGCTGAACCTGCCTCTCGTGTCCGCCGCCATGGACACCGTGACCGAGGCGCGCCTGGCCATTGCCATTGCCCAGGAGGGTGGCATCGGCATCGTGCACAAGAACCTCACGGCGCAGGAGCAGGCCGCCCAGGTGGCCAAGGTCAAGCGCTACGAGTCCGGCGTGCTGCGCGACCCCGTGGTCATCACCCCCGAGCACACGGTGCTGCAGGTGCTGCAGCTGTCCGAGCAGCTGGGCATCTCGGGCTTTCCGGTGTGCGACGGCGGCAAGGTGGTCGGCATCGTCACCGGGCGCGATTTGCGCTTCGAGACACGCTACGACGTCAAGGTCCACCAGATCATGACCCCGCGCGAGAAGCTCATCACCGTCAACGAAAAGGAAGGCACCTCGCCTGCCGAAGCCAAGGCGCTGCTCAACAAGCACAAGCTCGAGCGCATCCTGGTCGTGAACGACGCGTTCGAGCTCAAGGGCCTGATCACGGTCAAGGACATCACCAAGCAAACCAGCTTTCCCAACGCCGCCCGCGACCCCTCGGGCCGCCTGCGCGTCGGCGCTGCGGTCGGCGTGGGTGAAGGCACCGAAGAACGCGTCGAAGCGCTGGTCAAGGCCGGTGTGGACGCCATCGTGGTCGACACCGCCCACGGCCACAGCAAGGGCGTGATCGAGCGCGTGCGCTGGGTCAAGCAGAACTACCCGCAGGTCGATGTGATCGGCGGCAACATCGCCACCGGCGCGGCCGCGCTGGCACTGGTCGAGGCCGGGGCCGATGCGGTCAAGGTCGGTATCGGCCCGGGCTCCATCTGCACCACCCGCATCGTGGCCGGTGTGGGCGTGCCCCAGATCATGGCCATCGACAGCGTGGCCACCGCCCTCAAGGGCACCGGCGTACCGCTGATCGCGGACGGCGGCGTGCGCTACAGCGGCGACATCGCCAAGGCGCTGGCTGCAGGCGCCAGCACCATCATGATGGGCGGCATGTTCGCGGGCACCGAAGAAGCACCCGGCGAAGTCATCCTGTTCCAGGGCCGCAGCTACAAGAGCTACCGCGGCATGGGCAGCATTGGCGCCATGCAGCAGGGCAGCGCCGACCGCTACTTCCAGGAATCGACCACCGGCAACCCCAACGCCGACAAGCTCGTGCCCGAAGGCATCGAAGGCCGCGTGCCCTACAAGGGCTCGATGGTCTCCATCGTGTTCCAGATGGCCGGTGGCGTGCGCGCCGCCATGGGCTACTGCGGTTGCGCCACCATCGAAGACATGAACAACAAGGCCGAGTTCGTCGAGATCACCACCGCCGGTATCCGCGAAAGCCACGTACACGATGTGCAGATCACCAAGGAAGCTCCGAACTACAGGGCTGACTGAGCACCGCCGATCCAATCTGGCCTGATTGAAAATATCTGGTCAGAATGATATAGTCTGGTCTGAATTCACCATTCAGGCCAGACTTTTTCTTTTTGGGGTCCGCGCATCCATGCAGTCCGTCGGTATCTACGAAGCCAAGAGCAGGTTCTCCGCGCTGATCGAACTGGTCGAGCAGGGCGAAGAAGTGCGCATCACCCGCCACGGCAAAGAAGTGGTACGCCTGCTGCCCGTGCGCCGCCGCCCGGTCATCACCGACGAGCAGATCGCCCGCGAACTGGGCCAGATCGACGCGCTGCACGCCAGCATCCGCCCCGCGGCCGAGGCGCCCAGCCCCGACACCTTGCGCCGCAAGGGCAGGGCGGCAGCATGACCGCCTTCGTCCTCGACGCCTCCGTCACCGCCGCCTGGCTGCTGCCCGACGCGGCCAGCGAGCACACGCGCCGCCTGTACACCCTGATCCGCCGCGACGAGGTCGAGCCCCAGGCCCCCAACCTCTGGCAGTGGGAGTGCAGCAACCTCATCAGCACCGGCGTGCACAGCGGCCGCATACCGCCCGCCTCGGTCGAAGGCCTGTGGGGCGTGCTCGAAGCCATACGCCACCGCGTGGAGCTGCACGAACTGGCTCCCGCCCAGCACAAGGCCGTGATGGACGTGGCGCTCGACACCGGCCTGCCCACCTTTGATGCTGCCTACCTGTGGCTTGCGCGCTCACTGCGCCTGCCGCTGGCCACCTTCGATCTCCAGCAGATTGCCGCTGCCGAGCGCAGCGGCGTGCCGCTTCTTGACCTTTCCCGCCTCTGAAGACCACCACCATGCAACACGACAAGATCCTCATCCTCGACTTCGGCTCCCAGGTCACGCAGCTCATCGCGCGCCGCGTGCGCGAAGCCCACGTCTACTGCGAAGTCCATCCCTGCGACGTGAGCAGCGACTGGGTGCGCGCATTCGCGGCCGATGGCCGCTTGAAGGGCGTGATCCTGTCGGGCAGCCACGCGAGTGTCTACGAGGTGGACGACCGCGCCCCCGATGCCGTGTTCGAGCTGGGCATTCCTGTCCTCGGCATCTGCTACGGCATGCAGACCATGGCCACCCAGTTGGGCGGCAAGGTCGAAGGCTCCAACACCCGCGAGTTCGGCTACGCAGAAGTGCGTGCCCATGGCCACACCGAGTTGCTCAAGGGCATCGAAGACTTCGCCACGCCAGAAGGCCACGGCATGCTCAAGGTCTGGATGAGCCACGGCGACAAGGTCACCGAGCTGCCGCCAGGCTTCAAGGTCATGGCCTCCACACCGTCCTGCCCCATTGCGGGCATGGCCGATGAAGCGCGCCGGTTCTACGCGGTGCAGTTTCACCCGGAAGTCACCCACACGGTGCAGGGCCAGGCACTGCTCAACCGCTTTGTGATCGATATCTGCCGCACGCAGGCGGACTGGATCATGGGCGACTACATTGAGGAAGCCGTCTCCAAGATCCGTGAGCAGGTGGGTGACGAGGAAGTCATCCTGGGCCTGTCCGGTGGTGTGGATTCGTCGGTGGCTGCTGCCCTTATTCACCGCGCCATCGGCGACCAGCTCACCTGCGTGTTCGTCGACCACGGCCTGCTGCGCCTGAACGAAGGCGACATGGTCATGGAGATGTTCGAGGGCAAGCTGCACGCCCGCGTGATCCGCGTGGATGCCAGCGAACTGTTCCTCGGCAAGCTGGCCGGCGTGAGCGAGCCCGAAGCCAAGCGCAAGATCATCGGCGGCGAGTTCGTCACGGTATTCAAGCAGGAGGCCGCCAAACTGAAGGCGGGCGACGGCGGCCACAAGGGCGCCACCTTCCTGGCACAGGGCACCATCTACCCCGACGTCATTGAATCCGGCGGCGCCAAGAGCAAGAAGGCCGTCACCATCAAAAGCCACCACAATGTGGGCGGCCTTCCCGAGCAGCTGGGCCTCAAGCTCCTGGAGCCCCTGCGCGACCTGTTCAAGGACGAAGTGCGCGAACTCGGCGTGGCCCTGGGCCTGCCACCCGACATGGTCTACCGCCACCCCTTCCCCGGCCCCGGCCTGGGCGTGCGCATCCTGGGTGAAGTGAAAAAGGAATACGCCGACCTGCTGCGCCGCGCCGACGCGATCTTCATCGAAGAGCTGCGCAACCACGTGGACGAAGCCACCGGCAAGACCTGGTACGACCTCACCAGCCAGGCCTTCACCGTCTTCCTGCCGGTCAAGAGCGTGGGCGTGATGGGCGATGGCCGCACGTACGACTACGTCGTGGCCCTGCGCGCCGTGCAGACCAGCGACTTCATGACCGCCGACTGGGCCGAGCTGCCGTACGCGTTGCTCAAGAAGGTGTCGGGGCGCATCATCAACGAAGTGCGGGGCATCAACCGCGTGACGTATGACGTGAGCAGCAAGCCGCCAGCGACGATCGAGTGGGAGTAAGTTTTATAGTTTTTGAGGCTATCGGTGATTATCGAAAAATCAACGTAAGTTGTTGATTTTAAAAAGATAAATCATCGATTGCTATCGAAGGTTATCGCTGGCAGACGGATCATTTTGCCGGTAAGGCTGACGGTGTCCAAACTGTCTGGGGGGGTGCGGACGAAAACTTGGACTACTAGATAGTAGTTCATGTATTCCTATGAAGACAGAATCCGAGCAGTTGAGCTCTTCATCAAGTTGGGCATGCGAGTCAGGCCCACTATCAGGCAGTTGGGATACCCGACCAAGAACTCATTGAAAGGTTGGTATCGGGAATATCAGCAGCGCCAGGACTTGCCGAAAAGCTATGCAGGGCGTGAGCCCAAGTTCTCACAGGCGCAAAAGGCTGCCGCCCTTGAGCACTACCTCACCCATGATCGATGTATTGCAGCCACCATGAGGTGAATTGAATCACCCCGGCTTATCTAGACACTTTTGAGCCGTTGGGAATGTCGCTGTTCGAACTCTACAGGGGATAGTCCTGCCGCCGATGAATGACGGCGCTGTGA